>JAUVAR010000187.1 GCA_030591625.1 Candidatus Zixiibacteriota bacterium | reverse complement strand
CAAACCACTTTCACTCAAGTGGCAACTTCGGGGACAGGCCGAGGGCTTTTATACGTTTAATTCCTACGACAAAGATTATAATGCTTCCGGTACAAATAAGAAAGAGCTGCCAGACACTAAGAGCTTTGCCGCTCGAATAAGTGCCGATTATATATTCTCGTCCAGAACTTCTATTCGTTTTTCTGCATACCATCAATACCGTGACAATGCGAGCAGTCCGTTGAAAATAAGAAATATATCCGATCCAGTGTACTTTGATGATTTTGTTCCGGATGAACCAGCGATTCCAGCCGAAGAGACAGATAAGTCTTACAATACTTCTTCGATCTCTGCAAAACTCACGTACCGGCTAAGTATTCCGACGACTCTTACTGCCAATCTTTCGTATAATAATTCACACAACAAGGACAATTTGCCTCCAAAATCAAGTTACAATAATTCTCGATACCGCCTTGGTGTCAGCCTGACCCATTGGATATATTAGTTGTATCTAGATTATAAAAAATAGCCTAAATTTTGAGTTGGCGTTGGTGATGCTATCATACTTATATTGTTAGTCCAAGAGAGGAACTAATTAGTATGGTTGAAAACAACGAACGAAAAGTAATTGTCGGAGTGGGTTCGGCCCTGGTTGATCTACTCGCACACGAAGATGATAGTTTTGTTGAAAAAGTTGAAGCGGCCAAAGGCGGGATGCTTTTAGTCGATGAACCAAAAATCGAAGAAGTTATTTCACAGTTATCATCTAAACCTATTACTGTACCTGGTGGTTCGGCCTGTGACACAATTGTAGGTGTTGGCTCACTTGGTGGTAATGCACGTTTTGTTGGAAAGCTGGGTGAGGACCCGCTTGGACGCTTATTCAAAACTGGACTGCTCTCCAGCCATGTAGAACCATTGTTAAGTATCAGCCCACAACCAACCGGACGAGTACTTTCGATTATCACTCCCGACGCACAACGTTCGATGCTTACATATCTGGGTGCCTCGGCCGAATTACGACCAGAGGAAATAACCAAGGGCTTATTTACAAATGCGGCCATAGTTCATCTTGAAGGATATTTGCTTTTCAATCGTGACCTCTTCGCGGCTGTAGTTAAAGCTGCAAAAAGTGCCGGCGCACGGATCTCTTTAGACCTTGCCAGTTATACAGTTGTTGAGGCGGCAGGTGAGTTTCTTCATGAAATGACAAAGGAATATGTTGATATTCTACTGGCTAACGAAGATGAAGCACGCGCCTTCACCGGCGAAAAGGACGAAGAAAAATCTCTACAGATACTCGCGACTTACGCCGACACGGCAGTTCTTAAAGTTGGATCACGCGGTTCGGTTATTTCGCATCATGGCGATATTACTCATATCTCACCAACCGGAAGCGGTCCAATAGTTGATACAACCGGCGCCGGTGATCTATGGGCAGCAGGATTTCTTTATAGTATGGTTCGTAGTTTCCCAATTGAGCGATGTGGCAATATTGCTTCTGCCTGTGGCTATGAAGTCTGTCGGGTGATTGGGGCCGTGATTCCTCCAGACGGCTGGGCAAGAATCAAACAGTTGGTGTAACCTGCTCTGTTTTCACTTTCTTGAGTTGTACGATTGCGCTTGCATCTATAATATTATTGATGTATTGTTCGTCTAATTGTTGATCCATATTTCAGACTCAGGAGGTCTTTATTATGCGCAATTTGATAATCGTATTGCTTTCCATTCTCATAATCGCAGGTAGTGCGTTCGCACAACAACCTGATAGAGGAATCTCAGCTAAAGGAATCAAATTAGGATTCGGCTCCAGTATGATGACTACAGATTATGAATCTCTTAAATCTCTTTTCGAATTCAAAATCGGTTTTCATGGTGGAGTATTTCTAACGTACAACTTCAGTCCCAAGTTTAGTATTCAACCAGAGCTTTTGCTGTCCGTAAAAGGCACAAAAGATGGGACTATTATTTCTCTTCTTAACTGGTCAATGAACTACATAGAAATCCCGATACTAATAAAATATAATTTAGCTGCAGGGAGCGGTGCTAAACCAACTCTGTATGCCGGGCCAAGTCTATCTCTATTAACATCTTCAGAGTTGAAGATTATTTTTGTAGATGCTATCGATGTCACCGATTACTTAAAGAAAATGGATTTGGGATTTGCGGTAGGCGCAAGTATTGATATTAAGCGATTTTCCTTTGAAACACGATACACTTTTGGGTTTGGGACTGTATTTGATGCTGCCGAAAAAGTAAATGAACTAACCAAAGCTGACCCGACTAAATCATATTATTTCCCTGAAGACCCAACGGTTAAAAACCGATTTCTTTCATTTATGATTGGCTTCAGGTTCTAGCAATAAACAGCAGACTCGATTCTATAAGAGCCGTTGGATATTTTTCTCCTTCGGTCTGTTGCTTTGAAGATGGTTGAATAGTTTCAGGATATGAATTTTGACAGATAGAGCGTGGCTACGCCCATCAGAAGAATATGCAACGCTTGATCGACGGCAACTGACAACCATTTTTGGTTATCTCGTACAACTCTGATTCTAAGCGTTCTCATTAGCCAACCGACAAATTTTTGTCGATCCAAAATAGAATGAGTCAGGGCAAGAAAACCAACGGAAATTCCAAGTGGCATTAGTGCAAAGTCAAAACTAAGGTATAGAAATGCAAACATAACGAGATGATATATAATTATATGAATTAGAAGCGCTGTCCAATTTGTTGCTTTGTTTTGCGCCTGCCATTCGGTTTGGAGCAACCAGTCACCAATTAAGTGGGCCATAATCATTGTTTCGAGAATTGTCATATATTGTTCTGTCTCATTCAGCTGTTTATTCCTACTACCATTCACCCGTCTGCCAGATTTCAGGAATTGTGCTTTCTTTATACTCATCAAATTCTTGTCGTAATGCTACTGCTTTTTTGACATGATTATTTGCTTCGTCATTTTTTTCGATCTCGCAATAAAGTTTACCAAGACTTTCATGCGACATTGCCAAGGCATGATTATAATTTATCTTTTCAAAAATTTCTATAGCTTCACAGAAATGAGAACGAGCTAAATCGTGGTTTCCATTTTTTTGTTCAAGCAAGCCTAAATTATGTTCGCACGCTGCCAGACCGTGGCTGTCACCTGTGCCTGATAATATTGTTCTGGAGGCGAGCAAATGTTTTCGTGCGTTATCAAATGACTCTGCTCTTAAGTGAATAATCCCTATGTTGTTTTTCGATTGAGCGATTCCGATATCATCATTGGATTTTTCATTCATCAATAAAGCGAGAGAACCTATTTCTAATGCTGTGTCAGGTTGCTCTAATTGCAGATAGACAAATGACAGACCGTTATAAATCTGCCCGGCCTGACGAAGATCAAAATCATCTTTCATGGTCTCAAGACTTGTTTCGTATGACTGCCTTGCTTGATCGAGCTGTCCTGATTCGAGCAGGAGTCGCCCTTTCTTACCAAGCAGAATAGTTCTAAGCAAAGGTGTTGATTCAGATTCAAGGGCACGATCATAACATGACAATGAATTTTCAAAATCACGATTTCTAAAGTAGGCGTCTGCCAATCCCTCGTCTAACTGCCTTGACAATTCTTTGGGAGTCTGAATTCCTGAAGCATCAGATACCATGCGACTGGCGCGAGTAAAACATTTAAGAGCATGAATTACATCATAGATTGCAAGTGCGCATTGTCCTGCCTGAACAAGATAGTTGATTGCTTTTATTGGATTGTCGCCACGTTCAAAATGATAGGCAAGAGTTGGAATTAGTTCATCCAATCTGGATGCATAGACATTTTCCAAAGCATCGCCAACAAGTGAATGAATTCTTTTTCTTTCAGTTTTTAAAAGACTGTTGTAGGCGACATCAACTGTCAGTGCTGCCCGGAACGCATAGTGTTGCATAGCTTCGGAGGGGATAGACAAACCATTTTGATACATCGGCATTGATTGGTTTTTAAACGCTATTCCTGACTTGCCGTCCAGGAAATCCTTAGACTTGTTAGATGACACATACGATGTTTCGGTAGTAAGCAGAAAATCTCTCTGATAAAGTTCACCTAAGCTTCGCATTATATCGTCCGGATTAGTAGAATCTCCAATAATACGACTGAGTGCTTCGGGTGCGATCGTTCGGCCCATAACTGAAGCTGTTTGAATGATTTTTCTTGGAAGGGGGTCGAGTCGATCTATGCGGGAGAGTATGGCAGATTGAATCGAATGTGGGATAACAAGTTTTGCGTCGGAGAAATCATCCTCCAATATTTGTTCATCCTCGGTAAGTGAGCGTAGAATTTCTTCTATAAAGAAGGGGTTGCCTTCGGATGCTTTGCAAAGTTGTTCTGCAAGTTCGTTAGATATTGTTCTTCCCTTGAGAAGATTTTTTATCAACTGGTTGCAATCACCTATAGGAAGTGGTCCCAGGTTTATCTGGTTCAATTGGATCTTATCGAAATTTTCTAATCTCTTAGCGAAATCATATTTCACATTAGGGTCGGGCCGGGTGCAGAGAATTAAAAGACATGGCAAATCACTTATAAGCTGTGCTATCCCTTCCAGCATTTCTGCCGACTGAGGATCGATCCAGTGCATATCTTCAACGAGCAGAACAAGCGGGCTAAAGCGTGTATATTCTTTTATCAAGCGAAGACAGGATGCTAATACAGCTTGCTTAAGAACTGCTGTGCCACGCATCGCAACCATCCGTTCTTCATCCTTCTCAAGAGGTGAACGAAGGAGGTAAGCGAGTGTGGCATCAGTATCAGGTTTATCTTTGTCATTCTCATTGCCTCTGACCGAGGCAACTAATGCACTTAATTTTTCTCGTGAAACAGGAGCGATTGTTTCATCCGATGATGAGTTCTGCAGACCCAACAAGCTCTGAACAATGCTTCTCGATACACCATAACCGATATCAGTTTGATAGGACCGACATTCTGTTTCTACCCATGCTGTTCCCTTTGGAGTATGGCGATGCGAAGCTTCGATCAATCTGGATTTTCCGACACCTGCAATACCGTTAACGATAAGCAGACCGCCTTTGCCCTGTCCAAGTTGGTCGAGCATCTTCTTGATCTTCTCAAGTTCGTTAGCACGTCCAACTATTGGAGAGTGTGACAATTTTTTCGAGACTGAACTGCCTAATGGTTTTCTAATTTGAAAAACCGGAATAGGGCGACTTTTTCCTTTAAATTCTCTGGTGCCCAGTTCTTCAGTTTCAAAGCTTGACTTGACCTGACGCCAAACTTCCCTGCTAACAAGCAGGCTGTCAGGTTCAGCTGCCGACTGCAGTCTGGCCGCAAGGTTTACTGAGTCACCGATCGCAGTATATTCTGCACGGTTGGCGGTTCCTACTTCACCAACTACAGCAAGCCCTGAGCTTATGCCGACCCTTACTTTAAACGATGCTATATTATATTCTGAAGTGATTTTACGTGAAATAGCTTGAATGTTTTTTATAATTCTAAGGGCAGCTTTGCAGGCACGGACAGCATCATCTTCGTGGGCGATAGGGGCACCAAAAAGTGCGAGCACTCCGTCACCCATCAAACGAGCTAAGGTACCTTCATATTTTTTAACCGGTTCGGTCATCGCCTCAAATGCCTGGTTCATCATATTGGTGACATCTTCGGGGTCTAACTGTTCGGCAATTGCTGTAGAATT
>JAUVAR010000272.1 GCA_030591625.1 Candidatus Zixiibacteriota bacterium | reverse complement strand
TAAATGTCCCCAAACCGATGGTCCCAATTGGCAATCTGCCAATGATGGAACATATCGTAAAGCTTCTTAAGAAAAATAACATAACTGAAATTACAGCTCTTCTTTATTTCCAGGCAGATACTATCAGAGAATATTTTGGTGATGGCTCTGCATTTGGTGTTCGGATGGACTATTGTCAGCCGGATGCCGATTACGGTACAGCCGGAGCGGTTAAATTTGCGCTTAATGATAGCGATGACACAACCCTCGTAATATCGGGTGATTTGGCAACTGACTTTGATCTTTCCAAAGCGATTGCGTGGCATAAAAAGAAAAAAGCTGATGCTTCGATACTATTGACGAGAGTTGAAAATCCGCTCGCCTATGGAATTGTTATTACCGACGACAACGGACAAATCGAACGTTTTCTTGAAAAGCCAAGTTGGGGTGAAGCGTTCTCAGATACAATCAACACCGGAATATATCTTCTTGAACCAAGTGCGACTGCTCTTATTCCCAAGGGACAGAATTTTGATTTCTCGCAAAATCTCTATCCTTTGATGCTTTCTAAAAACATGGGACTGTTCGGAACAATTATGTCCGGATACTGGAAAGATATTGGTAATGTCGATGAGTACCGTCAGGTTCATCTCGATTATTACAACGACAAAATAAAACTTGAATTAGATGGTAAAGTATCGGAACAAGACGGCGCTGTTCTTATCAAAGGAAGCAATGTTCGCATTGATGAGAATGTAAAGATTGAGGGAAAAGTTGTACTCGGTAATGATGTCACAGTCGGTCGTGGTACGATTCTGCGCAACTGCACGATTGGAAGTCGCAGTGCTATTGGAGATAACTGTAAAATCAAAGAGACGACTATCTGGACAGATGTCAGGGTTGGCAGCAATTCTATGCTAAGTAGTGCGATAGTTTGCAATCGTACGATGCTTGATGATGGTGTACAATTACTCGATAAGGCTATCATTTCTGATAACTGTACAATAGGTGCAGGTGCATCGGTCAGGGCCAACTGTAAAATATGGCCGGATAAATCTGTTGATGCCGGGGCTATTGTTTCGAGTTCGATGGTTTGGGGCGAAAAGTGGAACCGCGAGCTTTTTACTGATTCGAAAGTTACCGGCCTTGCCTTAACCGAAATAACTCCTGAGATGTGTGTCAAACTCGGTGCTGCCTTTGGAGCAAGTCTTGGCAAAGGTGCCTCAGTCGTTACCAGCCGGGACGCTTCCGATACAACCAGGCTTTTAAGACGTACGTTTATATCGGGCGTGCTGGCTGCCGGAGTTAATGTTTCAGATTTGGAAGCTATGCCGATTCCTTTGGTCCGGTACGCCTTGAGTCATGGTGAGTATGCTGCCGGAATGTATATGCGTCATAATCCGGCTGATTTCAGACAGCTCGATATAATTGTATTTGATGGCAGCGGTCTCGATATGCAGACCGCCAAATTGAAAAAGATTGAACGAAATTATTTTGGTGAAGATTTCGAGAGAGCAACACTTGATACTATCGGACATCTGACCCGTCTTGAGCGAGTAGCAGATGACTACCGCAATGATTTTATGAATAATATTGATGTCGATCTGATTCGCAGTGCTGGATTCAAATTAGTTATCGATCATTCCAATGGTGCATCATCACAGATTTTTCCGTCACTCTTCTCTTTGCTTGGAGTCAATGCAACCGAGTTGAATGCATCGCTAAATCCACGCAAGTTCTCAGTTTCCAGTCCTGAGCAGGCACGAACAATTGTGCAGCTCTCAGCTATTTTGACTTCGCTTAATGCCGACTTAGGGCTTGCTCTTAATCCGGTTGCAGAGAAATTAACGGTGATTGATGAATATGGAAAACCGATTGATCCAAACCTCCTATTATTGATTGTCGTCGATCTCTTTTTGCAAACACACAAAGCAAAAACTATCGCGGTTCCAGTTGCTGCCTCTATGGGGGTCGAAGAGATCGCCTCACGCTACGGTGTAGAGGTTATCAGAGTTGCAAATTCACATCGCGACATGATGGAAATTATCAGAAGTGGCAAGGCTGATTTTGTTGGTGGAACGAAAGGTGGATTTATATTCCCCGAATTCCAAACCGGCTCTGATGCAATAATGGCAACTGCCAAATTACTCGAAATGATGGCCCGTACTAATTTGAGACTGGGTCAACTTCGCACAGAATATGAGCACTATATAAGAGAGACTGCTTCGGTCCCCTGCCCCTGGTCCAAAAAAGGGCTCGTGATGAGAAAGCTAATCACCAAATCAGCTACGCAGGAACGACAATTGGTTGATGGCGTTCGTATTTTCGAAGATGATGGCTGGGTTTTGATTGTTCCCGACAGATTTGGCGCCTCCTTTAATATTATTGCCGAATCAACCTCGAAAAGTTCAACAACCGAGTTGGTTACCCACTATCGAGACTTTGTCAAAACTTGTCAGAAAGACTAATGGCCTACAAATAAGATTATAATAGAAGAAGGCCGCTGAAGTTGATAGGGGTCAGCGACCTTCAAGAGTGATAGGTTTGTCGGAGAAGTTTGTGAATAACAATCTTTCCTTACTTATTCATACGAACCTCTTGAGCATACTGTTGCGTTAAATCAGGTTAAGATGATCAAAATATCCTGACAACAAGCGTCCAGGCCGTTTATTCCTTGTATTTATCACCAATTTTGTTATTTTCTTTCGCTTAAGCATGACCTTTAGGCAGGCTCAGGAGCAAAACGATGGACTACAAAACAAGAACAAAAATATCTCAAATTCTGATAGATGGCTCAGTAGCTGCAGATACAGATGTAATCATCCTCGGTTGGTGCCGTACTATTCGCAAATCGAAAGCGGTCGCATTTATAGAAATAAATGATGGCTCTTGTATCGGTAATATTCAGGCAGTAATCGGTGAACCGGACAAATACCCGATTCTCGATGAAATCCAAACTGGCGCATCGGTACGGGTGACCGGCAAACTTGTGCCATCACAGGGCAAAGGCCAAAAATTCGAAGTTCAAGCTGAGACAGTCCAAATGATCGGACAGGCTGACACAACATATCCACTACAGAAAAAACGTCATAGCTTTGAGTTTCTTCGCGAAATAGCTCATCTGCGACCTCGTACTAATACGTATGGGGCAGTTAACCGGATGCGTTCGAGACTCGCCTACGCAATTCACAAATTCTATCAGGAACGTGAGTTTTTCTATATTCATACGCCTATAATATCTGCCTCCGATTGTGAAGGTGCGGGCGATATGTTCCGCGTGACAACTTTGGATCTTAACAATGTCCCAAAAGCAGATGGCCAACCGGACTGGAATCAGGATTTCTTCGGCGAAGAAACTTATCTCGCTGTCTCCGGTCAGCTTGAGGGTGAACTTCTGGCAACTGCGCTTGGTGATATCTACACCTTTGGACCGACATTCCGCTCGGAGAATTCAAACACAAGCCGTCACGCTTCGGAGTTCTGGATGATCGAACCAGAGATGGCCTGGGCCGAAAATGATGACAACATGGATTTGGCCGAAGAATTCTTGAAATATCTATTCAAGTTTGCACTGAATGAATGTGGCGACGATATGAATTTCTTCAATCAGTGGGTCCAAAAAGGTGTCTGTGATACTTTGGAAGCGGTTGTTAATTCTGAGTTTGAACGGATAACATATACCGAAGCGATCAAGATACTTGAAACGTGTGGTGAAAAATTCGAATACCCTATTTCATGGGGTGTTGATATGCAGTCTGAGCATGAACGATATTTGACCGAGAAGAAATTCAAAAAACCGGTTATCGTTTATGATTATCCCGAGGGGATAAAATCGTTCTATATGAAAGTGAACGAGGATGGCAAGACTGT
>JAUVAR010000005.1 GCA_030591625.1 Candidatus Zixiibacteriota bacterium | reverse complement strand
GGTTTTGGTGGGCATTAGTTACATAACCTGATGAGGTAGTCCATTCTGCTCCGTCGGGCGAATATACTCTGAAGCCGTTGCCCGTGTTCCAACATCCGTCAGATTCGTTCTTCATGCCGAACCAGAATTTGATCGGAAAATCTGTCAAGAGTTGGTTACTTCCAACTAGTCCATCGACATGGTCTAAGTAGACTGAATGTTCCTGTGCTGGTGCAGTTGATGAAAGTGAAAATAAGACGAATAACAGAATAATAGCTGTTGTAAACTTTCGCATCGGTTCCCTCCAGATCAGAGTTTTAAATAACCGGCAGGTTATATCCTGATATATAAATATAGATCGAGATGACACTTTTTGCAAGCCAAATATGGAGCTTTTGGGCGAGGGGAGATGACGAGAACCGGTGCTGCTTTTGGTTTGAAAAGGGAGATTGTTGTGATGATCTGGAATATCTGTGCGTGAAATAAGAGGCGGCACCCAGATTCGAACTGGGGGATAAAGGTTTTGCAAACCTCTGCCTTACCACTTGGCTATGCCGCCTAAATTAAAAAAAAGCGGGAAACGAGACTCGAACTCGCGACAGCCACCTTGGCAAGGTGGTGCTCTACCAACTGAGCTATTCCCGCTTAATCAAGATTCCCGAGTTGTTCGGGAGCCCACAATATATATCGACAATCATATTTGTCAACTTCGTTATTTTATTTTCACAATGATATTTCTTCTTTCTATCTCTATGAGCGATAAGAGTATGAAACTACAATCAAGTGATATGATTACAACTTATTTCAGACGGTGAAAAAGTATAACTGTCTTATATTGGGATAATTATTGTCTCGTATCATGTCTTAAGTACAATTGAAATATAGTTAAAGTATAACCTATAATGTTATTGTAATGCGTTGCTATAGAACAATTTAGATTAAAATGCCGTAAGTTGGTGCTTTGAATTTGATTTATGGAGTTTGATTGGCTACTGTTTTTGTATCTGAGCAATAATAGAATCAATCTGAGGGAGATACCAGGGGACAAGTCGTTCGAGCCATTTACGATGTAGAGCTATTTTGTTATTTGATCTATTCATTGAATAAATCACATACAGTTCAGCGTGTGCTTCGTATGTAAGAGAATCCTGCTCCAGAGCTATATTGTAGAGTCTCTCAGTCAGATCTAGCTGGCCAATTCGTTGGTGTAAATTAGCCTTCATACAAATAAGATTTTGATAGTACGGCTTGGGTGATGCTTGAATTGATAGATTAAAGTGGGTAATACCAGATTTATAATCAGACCTCATTAATGCTTCCAGGCCGAGTTTGTATTGATCTACGAATTCGAGTGGGTAAGTCGGTTTGAGTTCACCTTCGTAAGGCCGGACTTTTTTGAAAGTTGTGATCATAGCAACATTGTTACCACCAAATTCAGCATTTCGATATAACCAGCCAATGCTTCTATATGAATGCAGGAATTGTGGGTAGAGCATGAGTGCTTTTTCAGCTGGGGCAGATGGTTTCATCCCGGTCGAGAAACTAATATAACTCGGTTCCCTATTTAACAGATAGACCGAATTATGTTTTGACTCTTTCCAGGTTGACTGCATTCCTTCAATAGGTTCGTCTGAATACTTTGCGATTGTTGAGTCGGTTAAACCAAGCATATCAATTATGTCATGTCCCATCAGAGTGTATCCGAATATCCCGATTGTAGGTATTGCAACCGAGAAATCAGAGCTATCCCATTTCTTGAGTTGTTCGGCCTGGAATTTCATTTTAGCAGTAAATGCTCTCTCGGTAAAGTTATAGTAGCTTACAAACTGACTTGGTAAATGATAGGTCAGAACAAGAGAGAGTATCAGTCCAATCGAAAGAACATAATATTTATATCTACCCTTTAGCCCTGACATGATCTCATGCAAGAATGAAACCGTTATAATCGCATAAAGGCCAATCAAAGGAATGAAAAACCGATGCACTTTGATTACATCGCCACCAATCAGTACCAAATACAATGTGTAGCCTATAGTGAATAATAAAATAGCTTTGTGATTGGTCGATAGTTTTTTCCAAAGGAGTGTCAAACCTAAAACAGGAATGCCATAGAATCCATAGTGTGACAAGAAACGCCAGACATATTCAAGCCCGTTATTCAACTGTGATATATCAAAACTTGTTTTGGCGTAGAACGGGTTCGGGATAATTGAACCATAGAAATATAATTTCCACCCGAGCCAGGGAAGCGAGAAGATCAGCGCAATAGCTGTACACAAAAGCGTAAATTTGGGAAGGCTTTTTGACTGGATAAGCTCGATAATAATAATCAACCCGGCAATCAAAGCTCCTTCGGGACGAAGCAATACTGCAAAGAGAATCGAACAGATGAGGAGATAGTTTTTGGTCATGTAAAAGTAGAGCGACATAGAGGCACACAAAGCAAAAGCTGCTGTCTCCAGTCCTGCGGGTGACCAGTAGGCGAGTGATTGGTTTGCTCCAACAAGAGTAGCGGCAACTATCGCAAGCCATACATTGTGACCGTGGAAAAGTAATCGTCCGGTAACAAAAGATGCAATGATAACCAATGCGCCTAAGCATAAGCCTGAAATTTTGGCAGCTGCAATATAATTTAGTCCAAGCACTCCGAGGAAAGAGAGATAAATAACCCATCCAAAATTGGTGTAGCCTTCAATAGCCTCACCAATATTAAAAACGAGGCCATCACCGTTTAGATAGTTGGCAACAAACCTAAATGAAATGTAGGCGTCATCTTGAAAGAAATCTAATTCATAGGCGAACCAGGCATAAATTGCAATCGCTGGAATCAGAAATAATAATTCACGTTGGAGTTTTTTCAAGACTACCTCGTCACAGGCGATTCATATTCTTAAGATTGATATGCCTTGATATATTCTAATGCTGCGACCTGCCACGAGAAATTGGCTTTCATACCATTTCGAACCAGCGCCGACCAGCTTCGTTTGGATGAAAAAAGTTCAACCGCTCGGGCTATAGCCAAAAGCATAGCTTCGGAGGTGTATTCTTCAAACAGAAATCCTGTACCTGTGCCATCCTTTCTGTCGTAGTCAATTACAGTATCGGCCAGTCCACCAACTTTGCGAACAACCGGAACAGTGCCGTACTTAAGTGAATAGATTTGGTTGAGGCCACATGGTTCATATCGTGATGGCATCAAGAAGATATCCGATCCAGCCTCTATCCGATGAGCGAGTGCATCGTCGAAATCAAGGAAGGCTTTTAGTTGGTCGGGGAATTTCTTTTCTAATGATAGAAGTAAATCATGATATTTCTTATCGCCGGTACCAAGGACAACCATCTGAATATTCATTACAAATAAGTCTTCGGCAGCTTCTTCAAGAAGGTCCCAGCCTTTTTGGTCGGCCAGACGTGAAATCATACCGATCACCGGAGTCCACTCACGCATTGGGAGGCCACACTCTTTCATGAGTTCTGCCTTGCAGTCTCTCTTTCCTGAGAGATTTGCGGCAGAGAATTTGTGCGGGATATCTTTGTCACGGGTTGGTGACCAGATCGTATAGTCGGCTCCATTCAATATGCCTCTAACAGGAGGATCTATTTCAGAAAGGACACCTTCGAGGCCGCATCCAAATTCATCATTTTGACAAATCTCTTTGGCGTAGCGGGGGGAGACCGTTGTAACGATATCGGACAGGGTAATCGCAGACTTCAGGAAATTGACTTTGCCCCAGAATTCAAACGGTCCGGCAGCGGCATAGTTATATTCTTCGGGTAGGTTGAGTCGTGCAAAGCGTTCTGCTTCGAAAATACCTTGATAGCCAAGATTATGAATTGTCAGGCATGTTTTTGAATCGGCGTAAAATTTGTAGGCTTCAGGATTTGCTTTCAAGAGCGATGGAATCAACGCTGCTTGCCAGTCATGGATATGAATTATATCAGGTTTCCATCCGATTTTCTGCAATAATGAGAGCACCGCTCGACAGAAGAATGAAAAGCGATCGTCATTGTCGGTATAATCTTTACCTGTTTCGTTGTCGCGATACAATTCGGTGCGACCAAAATAATGTGCATTTTCAATAAACAGATATTCAATCTTTTTGCGACTGTCTTTGACTCTTGAGGCCGTTGCTTTGAATTCTCTTCCTGCAATATCAACCGCAGCTTCCCATCCCGATGGTATCAGGTTATGTTTCTCTGCGTTGATAGAAGCATATCGGGGCATACATACTTTAACCTCATGTCCGAGTTTCGCCTGAGCACGAGGGAGAGCACCAAGGACATCACCGAGTCCGCCTGTTTTGGCGAAGGGTGACACTTCTGATGAAACGTGTAGTATTTTCATTCTACGACCTTGCGCTGTAGTTTTCGTTCGGCCGGCTGATAGTTCTTAACGTCAACATCACGCATGAATCTGGCTGCATCTTCTGGTTTGGTTGGATTGATGTAAAATCCGGTACCCCATTCAAAGCCTGCAACTCTGGTTAATCTTGGAATTATTTCCAAATGCCAATGGAAATGGTTGTGTGATTCATCGGAGACTGGTCGTGTGCAAAGAATGAAATTGTAGGGTGGATTATTCAATGCGAGTTTCAGGCGTCTTAGTGAGTCACGCAGGCTCTCGGCAAAGAGCGTCATGTCATGGTCGGTCAATTCAAGGAAAGATGACTGGTGAGCTTTGGGGATGATGCAGGTTTCAAATGGGAATCGTGATGCATAAGGCTGATACGAAATAAACGCATCATGGTCACTTACAATGCGCGAGGAGTCAGCGATTTCTTGTCTGATAATATCGCAATACACACAACGATCTTTGTAGTCATAGTATCTTTTTGCGCCTTCAATTTTTTCTGCAATCCTCTTTGGCACAATGGGTGTAGCGATCAATTGAGAATGCGAATGTTCAAGCGATGCGCCTGCTGCACGTCCATAGTTTCTGAAAATCAGAATGTATCTGAATCTAATGTCACGCTGCAGATCAATCATCCTTTCGCGAAAAGCCGAGAGGAATCCTTTGACTTCATCAATTGTCATATCTGCGATATCAATCCCATGCTCGGGAGTATCAACGATTACTTCGTGTGCTCCCACTCCATGCATACGGTCGTATAGTCCGTCTGCTTCGGGAGCAAGTTCACCTTCGACGATGAGAGCGGGGTATTTATTTGAGAAGACACGAAGGCTCCAGCCTTTTTCGTTCGGTTCAGATTCGCCCGGTCGATGAGCGATAATTTCGGGCGGAGTTTCTGATTCATTACCGTGACAGAAGGGGCACATTGAGGCTTCACTGGGAACTGTAAGAGCTCCAAAGGCAGACGGTCGCCGTCCTCGTTCGGCAGAAACAATTACCCATCGTCCAACTACCGGGTCTTTTCTTAATTCAGGCATCAGCAGGTCCGTTCATGAAATTTTCGTTTGTCCAAAAGTGAGCACGCCTTCCTCTGAGATATGATCCTGTGAGACATGCTGAATTAAATCTTCTTCGTTGGCGGTCAGGGTGACATTGCGCCGACCGCAGGTGCGCCTTGCTGTCTCAATTGCTTTGGTTAAATTATATCGGCTCCAGTTGTCGGTTCCACCCCATGAGAAGGGAGGGATTTCTTTGTCCACCACAAGCCCGCCACCAAAGACATTGCAACAAACACCGATGTTGATGCCTGTGTTGAGCAGTGTTCCGATACCGAATTTGGTATAGTCACCAATGAATGATCCTACCTTTATCATGCCGGTATCAATCACTTCGGAGTTTACACTAACTCGTATATTCGAATAATTGTTTTTCAGGTCAGAATTTGTAGTCATTGCTCCGAAGTTCACCCATGAGCCGACATAGCTGTGTCCGATAAATCCAGCATGATACTTATTGACGTACGATTGGAATATTGATTCCTCAACTTCACCACCAACCCGACAGGTATGACCTATCGATGAAGCTTCAATTTTACCTGCAACAATTACTGAGTTTGCTCCAATAAAAGTAGGGCCATAGATTGCAACCTGTGATTCAATTTTAGTATTAGCGCCGATAAAAATCGGACCTTTGGAAGCATCTATGAGCGAACCGGGTGCAACGGTTACACCATCTCCAATGATAAAGTTATCTTGATTGAGGAGAATGGATTGATTTGATACTAATGAGATATCCGAGGTTAATGCCGGTCTGATATATTTGAAGTCGGCAGCTATTTTGTTTTCAAGATCGGCGACCAATTCCCATGTGCGGTTGTAGAGAGAAGCGGTAGTGTCGAAATCTGCAAAAGTCGAGGCAATCGCATTATATTTATCATGGAATTGCTCAGGAGTAGAAATGGAAGGCATCTCTTTGGCTAAATCTTCCGGAAACAAAACTGCAACGACATCGCCGTTGTTCATGAAGCGAGTGCCAATTGGTGTATTATTGACTAGGGTTGCAAGATTACCATAATCGCGGATACGACCATTTATAAAGAGAACGTCACCATCTTCACGTTTGAGAATATTAACCGGATATTCTCGTGAGGCTCCAGAAACTGTTGCAGATAATTGGTTCCTTGCCGCCAGTGAAATTTTTGCATCGGGGAAACTGATTCTTGCTCGTTCAAATAGAGGAAGGATACCCGGGCGCATCAGATATACCGGGCGCAGAGCTGTTATGGGATCAAAGTCTTTCTGTTTATCGTCTTCGTATATGCAGATTCGTAAAGCCATTCTGTCTCCGTTTTGGGGTTGTCAGCCTATTGGCGGATCAACTTATATTCCTATTGTCGGCTTTCCGTGCTGTTTTTCAAGTGTTAGTCGAAGAGATCGGGTTGATGGCCGACCCATCTGTTTTTCTCAATTTCATAATGGTACCGGTAGAGGCATTCACCTTTGTTGCAGGTGCGGGGACGGCGTTTTGTTAAATAATCAAAGCCATCGCCACAAACCGGGCAAGTTGCAGTTTTCCAGTCTAAATCAGGTAGTACAATTCTGCGATCAGGTTTCGTTGTCATCAATCTTTCCAGTTGAGGTCGTGATCATTTCAGCGAGTTCATCCAGGAGGTCGATAATCTTTGAAAGCCGAGCCGCTAATACAGCGAGCAGGGCAACAGATATCAAACCGATACCAAGCCAGACTATGTCGATCATAGCAAGTCCGTTTGCAAATGATTCCATTGGAGCAATCCTTCCTGCCCATAACTCCTGCCTGAGTTTTCTTAACTGTCGAAAACTGTCGGAGAAGGGGTCTGTTTAATAAATCTTCTCTGCTCGATATAGCAGTCTGTGGCGGTTCAGACAAGCAAAAAGGTTCGATTTGGAAAAGGCTGTTGGTATCAAAGGGATTTTGGTTTTCTTAGTAGTTCAGGGATGCCATCTATTCTTTTCTTTGTAGGCCAGAACCATTATCAATTTATCGGTTCTGGTCTTCTGGCAGTATCTCTAATGTTCAATTGCTGGTCTGAAGATCGAACCGTTCTGCATTACAAATCAAGTGCAAGCGTCAGGTCACACGTCCGGCATAGCCGTCCGCAAGACCTAACGCAACTTTCAAGGGGCTTCTGTCGGACAGAGTCAGCGTACAACTACTTCTTGTAATTTTGTAGTATTAGCAACTATCTAAACCTCTAACCTGTCCTATTGGTGATAATTAGCATTCGTTAACTAAAAAGTAAGAACTTATTATGATGACAATCGTAAATGGTAATATATACCAGAACCTTTGAAAGGAACTGATAATGAGAATCGATGTAAGCCAGGAACCCGGCGTGACTATCGTAGCTCTTTCGGGGAAGGTGATGGGTGGGGTAGATGCCACTATGTTTAGTGGCAGCATTCAAGAAAATATCGGACATGGGCGCAGTTTCGTTGTTGATCTGGAACAGGTCGATTGGGTAAACTCGATCGGACTTGGTATGTTGATCTCGGCTTATAAAGCAGTCGGAAACAGAGGCGGGCGACTTGTATTATCGAATATAACGAATATTGAATCGTTGCTTTCGATGACACGATTATTGACCAAACTTGAAGCGTATGACTCCAACCCTGAAGCTTTGGAGAGCTTGAAGCGGTAGGGGTGTGAGAAACAGTAGGTCAGTGAGCCCTGTGCTCCTGATTTTAAACGTTCTATAAAAGTGTGAACTTCTGTTTTTACTGGAACTCACGATCTGTTAGTCCGTCTATTACACTAACAATGTTTGAACTTAATCAACTGGTCAAAATAACAATTCTATTGTTAATACAATATGGGACGGGTAAGCTCGTTCTTGATCGTGGTGTAAAAGTAAACTACACCCGCAAGATAAACCATTTTGCGTTGTTCTTTATTCCAATGTATTTAGATGAACTGTTATCCTATCGAGGGACAATTACAGTTGTACTTTTAAACGCTGTTTTATCTGTTGGACTTTTATCAGTCTATATCAAACCGATCCGTTCACGAGTGCCATTTATTAATACAATGTTTGCATCGTTTGATCGTCCTGAGGACAAACCTCACACGTTGAGCTGGCTATCGACACAGGTCGCAGTTGGATGGTTAGTCGTGCTTGGGATGATGTCATGGATGATGCAGATCGGACTTGAGGGGTTACAGTTTTTACCAATTTTCGTAAACGCTATCGGTGATGGACTGGCCGAGCCGGTTGGTGTCAGGTTTGGGAAACATAAATACAAAGTGTATGCACTGTTTTCAAAACGTAAATATGTACGTTCGTACGAAGGTAGTGCGTGTGTGTATCTGACAACGATTATTGTATTCTTATTCTTTCAATCGAGTTTTACGCCGTTGCAGTTTTGGATTGGGCTTGGAACGTTTCCAATAATTATGACCTTGACAGAAGCGTTTTCGCCGCATACCTGGGACACACCGTTTCTGTTGGGAATTGGGTATCTTTCGTTGATCGGTTTGAGTCTTATATAACTAGCTAGAGTAGGACAGGCAAAGGGGACGCCTGAGATAAGCATTGACATATCTGATCCATGATATATATAGTGATAACCACTTATCTCTCTCCAAGTCGGAGGTCTGCTATGGGCATTGTTGATATTATCAAAAGACAATTATTTTACGTAGGGTTAGTTGTGTCATTCTTTGCCTTCGTGGTACCGAATGCAATCTCACACGTATTAGTTAATTCTCCTAACGGGACTGAAATATTTGAAGTTGGCTCCTCGCAGACGATACAATGGACAATTTCTATCGGCCATGACACTCAGTTCTGGCATGTCTTCTACTCGGTGACCGGAGCTGCTGGACCCTGGATAGTTATTGAAGAAAATATTCCGCCGGGCGATATTAGTACCGGAGCGATTCATACTTTGGAATGGACTGTTCCAGATGATTTTTCAGATCAAGTTCGGGTACAAGTTGTAATGGACAATGTCGTAGGAGGATATACTGATATTTCGGACCGAGACTTTAGCATTGTGCCTTCAACCGAGCGAGATACGATGTTTGTATCTATTGATATGGTTCATTATGAGTCTGTTCCTGATGCAATCGGTACTCCAGCTTTACCAATACCAGAACTTGCATCAATAGTTGTTCTTTGTGCTATCCCTCAAACGGGGGAACATTTTGTCCGACTCCTGAGTGTTGATCCCGAGACAGGTGGCCAACTTGGTGAGGTGGTTGACATTGGCGAGCTACCAACAGATTGTCATCCCCCTGAGCCGGGTCATCCACCCGATCCGGGTAAGGTTATGATCTCAGAACATTTCCTGCCGGGCGAAATAATAGTTTTGAACTCTGAACTTTCTCTTTTCATACTTCCGTTAAGTTTTCTACCGGATGGTACTCCAGTGCGGACGAGCTGGGAATGCTCCCCTCCGCCTGATGATAATCTCCCCTGGGGGTTTGGAACAGCTATCGGTGAAATGCCCGGATCAGAGTTTGGTGACGGGATGCCGCGACTATTTCTTGGTACAGATCAGGGACAGATTGTTGTCATGATGCATGATCCAACTGGAGGACCAGTGTTGATAGTTTCTGAAGTGTGGGATTTGACCGGCGGAACGGCTATCACATCAATAGGTCCGATTCCCCAGTTTCGAGGATTCGCGCTCGGCGTGTCTAACGGCAGTGAAGTGATGGGTGTTGAACCAAGTCCGTTTGCACCTTCGGTTCTGTTTCAGTTACGTGCTCCGTTTGGCAGTCCGGTTGCGAGTTTTGTTGTTCCGGATTTGTCGCCACCCCCTGATGACGGGCACCCGGTAAATATCGCACTCGTGGATGGTCTTTCGAAAAGTGTGAAATTGGCATCCATTCCGGCTACAGCAGCCGGTATGGGAACGTTGAATATATTCTTGAGTCCGCCACCTGATGACAATTTTCCTTCTCCGATAGTAGAAATTGCTCCCGGTTCACTACTCATGCTCACGCTTGATAGTGTTGGTCTGTTTTATGATCCAGAATTCACCGACTCGACCGGTTTGAGCGGATGTATTAAAGAAATTTCCGACCCACTACCATTAGAGTGTAATTGCTGTGTTGGACTGACTGGAAATGTCGATGATGATGCCGGTGACATTGTTGATATTGGTGACTTGACGGCGTTGATCGATTATCTTTTCATAAGTTATACTGAGCCTGCCTGTTTGGATGAAGCTAACTGCGATGGAGCAGGCACAGTTGATATTGGTGATTTGACGGCGTTGATAGATTATCTGTTTATAACATATACGCTTCCGGCGGTATGTGAGTGAGTGATCACCCGAAACCACTTAACAACAAAGGTATATTTGAGGTCACAGATTGTGACCTCAAGATAGAGGAAGTCTGGTTGCAAGCAACCAAACCTACAAAGAATGGCGGGTCTCCCGACCAGAATAGAGACCACGCCCTACAAAATACCGGTTCATAATCCAATCCCACCGCAAGCGGATGGGGCACCCAAGAGTCAACTTTCTTACATTAATAAGAGAATATTGACACATTCAGGTCGGTTTGGGGTCGAAATAAGTCAGAATCCTTCAAAAAAGTGTCAAAAACCGAAAAAACATGCTTTTCTCGTAACTATTTACCACTAAATATCTTGCCTTTTTGGTCGATTCCTATTTTATTGGACGCCCGATAAATATTTTATCGAATTTGAGCCAAAGCTACGCTTGACAAGCAGGAAACATCCTGTATATTGGGCGACTTGGTGATTTGAGGGCAAGAAATGCCCGGAGATATAGGAAATGATGAAAACGTTTATACCAAAAGTAGATCCTGCCAATCGTAATTGGGTTGTGATTGATCTCGAAGGTGTCACTTTAGGACATGCCGCTATTAAAGTAGCCGATGTTCTGCGTGGAAAAAACCTTCCGACTTTCACACCACATCTCGATATGGGAGACCATGTTATTGCGATCAATGCCGGTGGTGTTAAAGTAACCGGTTCTAAATTGACGCAGAAACATTACTATCGTTACTCCGGATATCCGGGTGGTCTCAAGGCTACCTCGATGGAGAAACAGATGTCAAAAGATCCGACACGTGTATTTATGGCTGCTGTTAAAGGTATGCTTCCAAAGAATCGTTTGGGTCGTAAAATTGTAAAAAAACTTCATGTTTATGCCGGTCCTACTCATCCGCATAAGGCGCAGAAACCGGAGAAAATGGAATTGCGTTAAGCAGTTTCAGATTAGAGAAATATGGAACAAATAGTTACTACGGGTCGCCGTAAAGAATCTGTCGCTCGCGTTCGTATGATAGCGGGCAAAGGGTCGTTTAAGGTTAACGGTCGTGAACTGGCTGATTACCTGATGCGTGAAACACTTGTCAATCATGCCGAAGAGCCACTCAAGTTGGTTGAGCTTTTTGGTTCGATGGATATCACTTGTACTACAAGTGGTGGTGGTATTGCCGGTCAGGCCGGTGCTATCAGACTTGGTGTTAGCCGTGCTCTTTTGAAGCACGATCCTGAATTTAGACAAGCTTTACGTCGCGCTGGAATGCTGACACGTGATGCCCGCGAGGTAGAACGTAAGAAGTATGGCCAGCCAAAAGCTCGCAAACGCTTCCAGTATTCGAAGCGTTAGAGATTAAAATCCATCCCCATATTGGAGTTATGCTCCGACGTGGGGATAATCCCCATTATGGGGACGTGTCCCTGAAAGGGGATAATCCCCATTATGGGGAAATAAGCAGTATCGACACGGGGAGAATCCCCGGGGAGAAATTCTCCTGATCTGATTACGGTCCCAATTCGCTTCGGGTGTTAATTGGAAATGATGTCGTTACGAAGTTAACCATATTCTGTAAGGGTCTCTTATGATGAATCCTAAGATTAAGGAATTCCTCGAGGCTGGTGTACATTTTGGTCACCAGACACGTCGTTGGAATCCGAAGATGAAACCATTCATCTTTGCCGCTCGCAATGGCATCTACATTATCGATCTCCAAAAGACGGTCAATGCACTGGAACAGGCGAAGCGCAAGGTTCGTGAAGTTGTCGGTAACGGTAGAACAATTCTTTTGGTTGGTACCAAGAAACAGGCCAAAGAAGTTATTAACGAACAGTCAAAACGTCATGAATGTTTCTCTGTAACCGAGCGTTGGCTTGGTGGTATGTTGACCAACTTCAATACTATTCGTGGCTCGATCAAAAAGCTCAAAGATATTGAGAAGATGCGCGAAGATGGTATCCTTGAGAAGTTCACCAAAAAAGAGCGTGGTCGTATTGAGGCGAGAGCTGCTCGTTTGCAGAAGATTCTTGGTGGTATCAAAGAAATGAATCATCTGCCTGGTTTGATGATTGTAATTGATGCTCGCAAAGAAGCTATCGCGGTTGCTGAAGCAAAAATTCTTGGTATCCCCATTATTGGTATTATTGATACAAATGCTGATCCTGATCCGATTGATTTCCCGATTGCGGCTAATGATGATGCAATCAAATCTATCCGAGTTATCATGCGTGATCTTATTGATGCGGCGGTTGAAGCATCGGGTGGTGTTGGCGAAGAAATGATGAGTGCTACTACAGTAAGTGCCGAAGTGGCTGTTGCAACCGAAACCCAGACCCCTGCGACGGGTGAGAATAAGACAACTGAATAGGACTTTATCACAATGGAAATAACAGCCAAAATTGTAAAAGAACTTCGCGACAAGACTGGTGCAGGCATGATGGACTGCAAGAAAGCTCTTGTTGAAACCGATGGTGATATAGAAAAAGCGATTTCATTGTTGCGTGAAAAAGGAATCGCCAAAGCGGCCTCCAAAGAAGGACGTTCAACAACTGAAGGTGTCATTGCTCAATATATTCATCCAGGTGATAAACTTGGCGTGATTGTTGAAATCGCATGTGAAACAGACTTTGTGGCTCGCACTGAACAGTTCACGAAATTTGCACGTAATATCGCGATGCACATCGCTGCTTCATCGCCTCTTTGTGTCTCACGTGAAGAACTTGACACAACCATGATCGAAAAAGAACGTGAAATCTACCATAACCAGGCTGTCAACGAAGGCAAACCAGAGAAGGTTATCGGCCGTATTGTTGATGGTAAGGTTGAAAAGTATTATACTGAAGTATGTCTTGTCGATCAGCCTTTTGTAAAAGACCCGGACAAGAGCATTGGTGATTATGTTAAAGGAACAATCGGCGCGCTTGGTGAAAATATCATGATCAAGCGGTTTAGCCGTTTCCGTCTCGGTGAATAATATGGACACAGACTCAGATAGTTTAAAGTATAAACGCGTATTGCTAAAGCTCTCGGGCGAAGCTCTGATGGGGAACAAGCAGTTTGGAATTGATACTAAAACTGTTGAGGCTATCTGTGGACAAGTTATCGAGATTAAGAAATTAGGTGCTGAAGTTGCCATCGTCGTAGGCGGTGGCAATATTTTTAGAGGGTTGGCTGCATCTGAACGGGGCATGGATCGTGTCACGGGCGACAATATGGGGATGTTGGCAACTGTCATAAATTCACTCGCTATGATGGATACTTTGGAGCAGATGGGTGCCTATACAAGAGTTATGTCGGCAATGAATTTGGAATCATTTGCTGAACCATATATCAAGCGTCGAGCGATTCGTCACATGGAAAAAGGACGACTGGTTATCTTAGCGGGAGGAACGGGTAACCCATTCTTCTCGACAGATACAGCGGCATCACTTCGTGCGATGGAAGTCGATGCCGATCTCATGATAAAAGCTACCAACGTAGATGGTGTCTATTCGGGTGATCCAAGAACCGACAGTAATGCAAAATTGATCCAATCGATATCATTTATGGATGTACTCAAGTTAGATCTTCGCGTTATGGATTTGACTGCGATATCATTGCTTAAAGATAATAATATACCGGTAAGAGTAGTTAGTATGCACGAAGCAGGAATCCTCAAGCGGGTTTTATGCGGAGAAGAAATCGGTACATTAATTTCGTAGAAACTAGTTAGGAAAAGTTTAGCCGGGAGATTTTAGCTATGCTGGACCAGATTTATAAAGATAGTAAAGACAGGATGTCCAAAACGGTTGACACAATCATCCGTGAACTTGGTTCCATCCGAACAGGTAAAGCTTCGGTTCATTTGCTTGACACTATAAAAGTCGAAGCATACGGATCAACTATGCCACTTAATCAGGTCGCTACTCTATCTGCACCTGAGCCACGTTTGCTTGTGGTAACAGCTTTCGACAAAACAACCGTGCCTGATATCTCAAGAGCGATTCAATCTGCCGACCTTGGGTTTAACCCTATTGTTGACGGCACAATGATCCGCCTTCCTGTGCCTGCTCTTAATGAAGAGAGACGCATGGAACTGGTGAAGCGCTGTAAAGAGATCGCCGAAGAAGGACGTATCGCCATTCGTAATGTTCGTCGTGATGCGAACGATCATATTAAGAAAGAACAGAAGGCGAAGACTATTTCTGAAGATCAGGAATCAGATGGACACGATGAGATTCAGAAATTCACAAATGAATTCATCAAAAAAATTGATACTATGGTCGAAAAGAAAGAGACTGAGGTGATGGAAGTCTGAGCTTCAGTTTTACGTAAAATAATAACGGCCTGATCAATCATGTTCAGGCCGTTTTTTTTTATGGAAGGCTTTTGAAATAGAGTCTTTGGAGTTGTGTTGGGTCTTGATTCTGCTTTAGCAGGATTGTGACCCGACACGGCAATAGCGGCAGGTCACACTCTCGGCAAGCCGAGGGCAAGACCAGCCGCAACCATCAAAAAATCATGTTCAGGCCGTTTTTTTGTCTAATTTTTAAGAAATACTATCCAGGATAGTTGCCGTCGATATATTGTTTGAGATATCTGTTTTCAATGCGGAAATCTTCAAGCTGGGTTTTAACAACATCACCAACAGAAATCAAACCGATCAGTTTCATCTCTTCAACTATAGGAATATGTCGAATCCTGTTTTGAGTCATCATCCCGGCAATATACTGAACTTCATCATCGGCAAGCCCAACAATGACATTTGTGCTCATTAGCTTGCCTACTTCGATTTCACCGAAATTGACTGGGTCTTTATGAACGGCACGAAAGATATCTTTGTCAGAAATAATCCCAATCAAGCTGTTTTCGTTATTTACCACAGGTAAACAGCTAATGTTGTTGTCGATAAGTAAGCTCATCGCTTCGGCCACACTTGTTTTTGAGCTGGCAGTGAAAAGACTACCGCCTTTGACGTTGAGAATTTCTTTAACGAGCATATCTTGTTCTCCCACAGCTATAACAGTTAGTATTTTATATTCAAAGCAATTGCAAAAAACAGGTTGAGATCGTAACCGTCAGGTCGTACTTTTGAACAGTGGAGTTTCCTGTTACTCATAAATACGGTACGTTCTTTATTATGTTAAGCGCAATAAGAAAAACAATTATACTGGTGTTATGTTCCCTTGCTTTGTCTCTGTTCTGTACGGATTATTCCAGTGCTCAAGATAATAATTCAGTGATGCAGTACTATTGGGAAATGGCAAAGGATAATTTTAAGCAGAAAGATATTATCGGTTCAGGAATTAAGTTCTCTGTGCTGGTTGAGTCGAGAAGGTATGATCTTGGCCCGAGAGGGAAGGTAACTAAAAGAGATTCAGCCGAAATTCGTTACTTTTTTCACGCAGGGAAAGTTGATTCAATTCAGGCTGTGACGGGTGATCTTTCTCGTTTTGATAAATTAGATATTAGCTTAAATGATATTTTCGATAATGAGCGGCAGATTTATGAATTTCCGAATGATACTGGTGGAGTTTTGCTGAATATCGGGATTGGAGTTGATTCAGCCGCTTTGTTACCTGATGGTTTTATCACTATTGACAGGAGAACATTTCAGCTGAGCGATGTCTGCCTTTATTATCCAAATGTTGAGGGGATGCGTCATCTTACTCGTGATGTTAGTTTTGTGGAATATGAGGGGTACATATTTCCGGACTATTTTTTGGATATAGTCTCTTTGTTAGGTCTTTTCTATACAAGAGACTATCGTCTTGAGACAAAAGTAATGGAAGTTATAATTGATAAATAGAAGTAATCAAATCAGCTTGTGTGAGCAGTTGTTACATCTTGCTTGCGTCGGGGGCTGATTCGATATAAACTGATATACAATATGAACGAACCAGATAGAATTAACGAAAAGCTCATTGCTAAAATAGCCGAGTTACCCGACCGGCTACCTAAACATATTGCAATTATTATGGATGGTAATGGCAGGTGGGCAGCCCAAAGAAACAAGCCACGAACTTTTGGGCATGAAGCAGGTGTGAAAACTGTCAAAGAAGTAGTCAAGGCATGCTCGCAGGTTGGGGTTGAGTATCTTACGTTATATACTTTTTCGATCCAAAACTGGAAACGTCCCAAGGATGAAGTTGAGGCCCTGATGTCATTGCTCTCAAGGACAACTTTGAATGAGCTTGGGGAATTACTTGAAAATGATGTCAAACTGATTACTACCGGTCGCCTTGGTGGTTTATCCAAAGGGGAACGGGAAGTCCTTCGTGAGGCGGAGAGAGCAACTTCGGCCAATAGAGGTCTTGTTCTTAATCTCGCTTTGAATTATGGGGGACGTACTGAAATTCTCGATGCTGTCAAATCGATTGCTACCGGAGTTAAAGCGGGCAGGATTGACCCGCAGGCGATAGATGAAGAGATGTTTTCAGAATTTCTTTATACTGCCGATTTGCCTGATCCCGATCTTATGATTCGTACATCGGGCGAGATGCGAATTTCCAATTTCCTGTTATGGCAGACAAGTTATACCGAGCTTCATATTATTGATACGCTATGGCCTGATTTCTCTCAGCAAGAATTATTTGAGGCGATTTTAGATTATCAGCAAAGAGAAAGACGATTTGGAAAAATCTCTAATGCTGACTCGTCTGATGAGGGGAATGATGAGTAAGAACCTGATAGCAAGGATCTCTGTTGCGTTGGTTGCAATCCCGTCAATTCTTTGGATGTCATACGAGGGTGGCTACTGGCTCTTTGGAATGGTTTGTGGGTTTTCGATGGTTGGTATTTTGGAGTTTGTATCGGCTGAGGGGCACCGTCCGCGACAATTACGATTTTGGCCGGGGCCATTAGGGGTAGCTGCATTATTTTATTTTATTGCAACTACTGCAGACCAAAGCAGCAGATTTTCATTTCATCTCGGAACAATATTCTATTGGTCATTGCTTGCATTTTTTCTGATGGTAGGAATGGCGTATGCGATTGGAAAAGAGCCTCCACAAGAATTATTCAGACAGCATGCGAGACAACTTTGGGGATTCATTTATATTGGTGCGCTTTACCCGTTTGTATTGAGTGTGGGAGGTTTGGGGGAGTCGTTAGCAATTTACAATGTTTCAGGTGGGGATTGCCTGTTATTCCTGTTTGGGTTGCTCTGGGTAGGAGATACTGCCGCGATGGGCTTTGGTGGCTGGCTTGGAAAGCATAAACTTGCTCCTGCTGTGTCACCCAATAAATCAGTCGAAGGGTTTGTTGGAGGTCTTGTTGGGGCTTTAGTTGTTGGTCTGATAATGTATTTCTGGAAATTCAATTCTATCGCCTGGTATCATATTCTGATCGTCGCACTCGGATGTTCGGTTTTTGGTCAACTTGGTGACCTTGTCGAATCGATGTGGAAACGTTCTGTCGGCATCAAAGATTCATCGGCGTTGATTCCAGGTCATGGTGGCATGCTTGATCGTTTCGATTCGCTCCTGTTTGCAGCTCCGTTTATGTATTTCTATTTTAGTATAATTTAAAATGAAAGTTCTTGATTACATCTTTGCAGCTCGACCGATGCTGCACCTTCCGGTTTGGACAGTTTATCTTGTAGCACTGCACTATCATCATCAGTTGAGTGGTGAATCTTTCGATTTGATAGATTTGGTTATTATGATCTGTTTGAATCTATTGTTTGCCGGGGCATTTTATATCAATCAGGTTTTTGATTTTGAATCTGATCGTGATAATAACAAACTCGGGTTTCTTCAGAAGGGGATGATATCAGAGCGCGAAATGATGGCTGCCTTTTTACTTTGTTCTGTTGTAGCTATCGGGGTTGGACCATTTATTTCGAAAATTACATTATTTCTGTTCATTTTGATATTCCTGCTCGCTCATATTTATTCGGCCCCACCTCTGAGATTAAAAGATCGGCCTGTTGGTGGTTTGATATCAAATATGCTCGCACATGGTTTTATTATCGCAATTATTGTTATGCCCGGTATGAATGCACACAACAATGGGTTGTTGGGGTGGGACACACCGTTTTATTTGTCACTAACGGTTGGCGGGACATATATCCTAACGACAATTCCTGATATCGTCGGGGATAGAGAGGCCGGTA
This sequence comes from Candidatus Zixiibacteriota bacterium, assembly GCA_030591625.1. Taxonomy (GTDB): domain Bacteria; phylum Zixibacteria; class MSB-5A5; order GN15; family FEB-12. Next base: position 6,758 of record JAUVAR010000005.1, on the reverse strand, counting down.
AGCGAACTATCGGTGTAGCTCTTGGAGTTAATATCTCTCTCGTAATTTCATTTATTCTATTTGGACTCGCGGCAGCAATTGCATTTATCGACGGCCAGGCTCCATTGTTTTATCTGGCAGGATTGGCGATATTCTTGGTAATGGCTGCAATGATGATCAGAACTGAGGGAGCTGTTTTAATCGCGGCCAAACTTCCAATCCTCGGGTTGACTCTTCTGGCCGGTTATTGGTACCCGTTCTATTTTCTATTTGTTGTTGCTCTCTTGGTAGCAACCCGGATATATTATCTGAAACGGTTCGGGATTATTTATCCTCGGTTCTCTTAGGTGAATTATGCGTTATCTGTTTTTATACATTCTGTTATTTGTTTTTATGATTTCTGGTTGCAGGTCATATCCGCGTTATCGTGGCGATGGTCCCACAACACCAATGGAAAATCAACCAACCCGTGGACAGTTTGATACCGAAGAGTTTCTTAGACTTGGGACGATCATGCGAACTTATCTTGGCAAGCCTTACAAAGGAAAATCAAGATATGAAACGGGCATTGACTGCTCAATGTTTACTCGTGATGTCTTTCAGAAGTATAACCAAACTGAACTTCCAAGAACAGCAGCAGAACAGTATAAAGCCGGGGTAGAGGTCACACCGGGTCGATTGATGATGGGTGATCTTGTTTTTTACAAGACCGAACGCAGGAAGAAGATTTCTCATGTTGGGATATACCTTAGTCATAATGAATTTATGCATGCTTCAACTTCACGGGGGGTTATTATCACCAATATGAGTGAAAAATACTGGGCTAAACGTTTTGTTGGTGCCCGAAGGGTTCTAAAACGTCAGAACTGATCTGACATTTCATGCGCACAGGTTGAGGCTATGAGTATAAGCAAAGAAGATTTTGAGCTGAAACTCAAGAATTTGCCGACCGGGCCGGGCGTTTATCTATTTAAAAATGCCAAAGGTAAGCTTCTATATATTGGCAAAGCCAAGAACCTGCGAAATCGGGTCAGGTCTTATTTTAGAAAAAGCAACACGCGTGATCTGAAAACACTCAGGCTTGTTTCTCAGGTTGTCGATTTTGATTTGATGGTGACAGAGAATGAAATTGAATCATTGATACTCGAAGCAAACCTGGTCCGTGAACATAAACCTCGCTACAATGTCGATTTAAGAGACGATAAGCATTTTCCGTATATAAAAATCACAGATGAGCCATTCCCGCGTGTTCTTATTGTCCGCAGAATCGAGAAAGATAAAGCACGTTATTTCGGACCATATACTTCTGCAACATCTATGCGCAAGACTTATGGCTTACTCGTTCGACTTTTCAAAATCAGAACCTGTGCTTTGGTGCTTCCACCACCCGAAGGAAAAGAATACAAAGTATGTTTGGACTATCAGATTAAACGATGCGGGGGACCATGTGAGTTCCATCAGACTCAGGAAGAGTATGCCGAGTTGGTTGAGTCTGTAGCTATGGTGTTGAGAGGACGCTCGCGTAAACTTATAGCCCAGTTAAAAGAGAAAATGCTTAAGGTCTCAGAACAGCAGGATTTCGAACAAGCAGCGCTTTTGCGTGATCAAATAGGATCACTCCGGTCAGTCAGGTTCACTCAGCATGCAGACATTGGGGAATTGGTTGATCGGGATATTATTTCGATCGCTCGTGAAAAGAGAGATGCCGTTGCGGTGGTGATGCAGATTCGTGAGGGAGTTTTAATCGGACGGCAGGATTTTCAGCTTACCGCGGAAGAAGAGGAGAAGGATGAAACGATTCTGGATTCTTTCTTCACACAATATTACAATAATCAACCGAATTTGCCGGATGAAATATGCGCTACAAGTGAACTACCGGAACTGAAACTTCTTGAGAGCTGGCTCCAGAAACAAAAAGGCTCGAAAATAAAAATCTTCACCCCCAAAATTGGAACGAAGCAAAGGTTGGTTGATCTGGCTGCGGCCAATTCAAGACTACTGCTTGATGAATTGCTTATTCAGAAACAAAAGATGTCTGAGCGTACAAGCAAGATGGTTAGTGCCTTGCAGGATGAATTAAAACTTTCGTTCGCACCTCGTACGATGGTTTGTTTCGATATCTCGAACACAGGTGAAACTGACACAGTTGGGTCGTGTGTATATTTTGAAAATGGGAAGCCTAAAAAATCTGAATACCGTCATTTCAAAATAAAAGGTGTGATCGGACAAGATGATTTCAGTATGATGCGTGAAGTGATCGGACGGTATTTTCATCGTATCGCCGCAGAGAAAAAAGAACCGCCATCGCTTGTGGTCGTTGATGGTGGCAAAGGACAGCTTAGTGCGGCGACTGCCGAGTTGGCATCGCTCGGGCAGTCGGAGCAGATGGTGATCTCGCTGGCGAAACGTCTTGAGGAAGTCTTTATGCAGGGACGAACCGATTCGTTGACAATTCCCAAAAGTTCACCTGCCCTGAGATTGTTGAAACTGATACGAGATGAAGCGCATCGCTTTGCGATCACATATAATCGTAAAGTCAGGTCCAAACGAACGATCAAATCAGCCCTTGATGAAATTGAGGGTATAGGTCCGAAGAAACGTGATGTTTTGCTTAAGACTTTCGGTTCAGTCGCCGGAATTAGTAAAGCTACACTTGAGGAAGTCGCAGCAGTCAAGGGGATCACAAAAGCACTTGCGGGGAAAATTCTGACCGGACTGCCAAAAACTGAGTGAACACTGCTATCTTAAAATTTGTGATTCTTTCAAACTTGCCACTTAGTCTGCCGATGAATATAATAGCAGATTACTATTAGCTGAATTTATATGTCTATACCTAAACGAGTAAAAAAAGCGCTTGGCGCACTTAATCTTGATCTCTTCCGGACGGAATCTATAACTCCGCCCGCACCGGCCACGCTCTATACAAAAATCAGAGAGCAGGCTAAAACCAAAACCGAAATCAAGCCTATCGCCCTTGATCCACCAGGTGAAGATTTACCGCCGGTTGAAGCGTTGTATTTGCTTTTTGATCGGTTCAACTGGATGTATTTCGAAGGACGCCTCCCGCAGGCATCGATTGAGTATTCGACCAGAATGACATCGGCAGGATCATATACGCCGTCAAGAAGGTTGATAAGAATCGGGCATAAATACCATACAATATTCCCCGAAGATTTGCATGATACCCTCAAACATGAAATGATTCACATGATTCATCTGAGGCATGATGCGAAATTCAAGGCGGAAGCAACCCGAGTGGGAGCATCGCTTCGAGCGAGGTCTCATCCGAATTTGCGAAAAACGCCGAAGTATTTGTATCTCTGTCCGGGGTGCAGAAAAGAATATCCGCGTCAGAAACGATTCCGTTTGGCGTCGTGTGGTGATTGTTCGCAGGGTGGGAAATTTGACGCCCGGTTCAAACTAAAGCTTAAGAAAAGCAAACCTAAAGAGCAGATCGACTGTTAGTCCGCAATTTCAACTGGTTCAGGCAAATTCTCCAAAGCTTCAATCAATGGTGTGCAGGCAGCCAAAGCGGCCATGTTGTTATCTTCGGTGAACATTCGTACAAGTCGTAAAACGACAACTATCGGGTTGCCAACACAACTGGTGATATGCCCTTGGGGGGAGACTGTAAGGCCGGCTCTCCTGGCTTGATCATGAGCTTTTTGTTTTCCGACCAGATCGGCCTGAGTTTTGATCGCCGATTCAAACATATCCAAATAATCTTCTGCAGACATAATCTCTCCGTCAATTGTATTATATATATTTCTTCTATAGTATATCGGTAAAACCTGCTTAACCCTTGAGAGCGAGGATTTTAATTGAAATGTTGTTGCTGGTATATGTTTTTTTGAGGCTTTTGGAACCTATTGCCAAATTGGGCTGTTCATTAGCGTAGTTAGAGTTTTTAAGCGTATTTAATAAAGGAAAGAGGATTATAATGGTCACCATAAACCATCCAGCACCCGAGTTTTCACTCGAAGCGTACCATGAAGGCAATACAGTAAAGATTGGTCTGTCTGACTACAAAGGAAAATGGGTTGTTCTGTTTTTCTATCCGGCTGATTTCACTTTTGTTTGTCCAACCGAATTGGGTGAACTTGCGGATAATTATGAAGCGTTCAAGGAAGTAAATACCGAAGTTATGGTCGCTTCAACAGACACAGTTTTCTGTCACAAAGCATGGCATGATACATCTGATACAATCAAACGAATCAAGTTCCCGATGCTTGCCGATCCAACCGGAAAACTTAGCCGTGACTATGGTGTCATGATTGAAGAAGCCGGACTTGCTCTGCGTGGAACTTTTATTATCGATCCTGATGGCGTTGTGAAATCGTACGAAGTGAACGATACTTCGATTGGTCGTTCAACCGCCGAATTGTTCCGTAAATTGCAGGCTGCACAGTTTGTTCGTGAGCATGGCTCCGAAGTTTGTCCGGCCAGCTGGAAACCGGGTGAACGTACATTGAAGCCGGGTCTTGATCTGGTAGGTAAAATATAAGTAACTGAAGCACATTTCTTTTACTTTAAGCGCTCCTGTAATGGGAGCGCTTTTTTTGTGGCTGAGCCACATCATTCCGCTTCGCGTTGAACTCAAATTTGACAGCTATCATACATGTGCAGAGTTACGGCGGGTATGGCAAGAGGATATCGTCGCCTGTTTTTCTCCTTCGGACCGCATCCAAATTTGACAGCTAACATCTATGTGCAGGGTTGCGGCGGGTAGGGATGAAGATAGCACACAATACATATCTGTCGAGACTAACTGGTTGGATACATTTAAGATGTCTAATTTTCTGCTTGCAAAAATGAGAACTTACGAATAGATTAGACCCTCTGTTAGCGGGAGTAACTCAGCTGGTAGAGTCACAGCCTTCCAAGCTGTTGGTCGCGAGTTCGAACCTCGTCTCCCGCTCCATATTTTCAACTAATCCAACTTTCATCATCAATTCTGGTTGACCAGAGCGTTTCATTCTACGAAATTCATTTCAATGTCTATTTATGGAACAGAATCAGATGGTCGATGGCCGGTAAGATTAATACTGACTATCTTTGTAATGTCTTTATTTACCAGATTTCTGGTTTACTGGTGGATGGCCGACCAGGCAGTGCAGCCAGTCTCCGACCTGATTATCGATAGCATTCATTATTGGAAAGCTGCAATAGCAATTCGAGGCAGTTTTGATTTTGATACGCATGACTTGAATATCTTTGGGCCGGGCTACCCTAGTTTTATTGCTATTTTGGGTTATATAACAAACAAACCAAGTTTTGTAACTTTTGTGCAAGTGTTCACAAGTGCGTTCGCATCGGCGGGTCTCGCTTTTCTCGGCTGGCGCTTAACCGGTGAAAAAAAGATTGCTCTGTTTTGCGGGTTGGTACATGCACTGTCATGGAATTCGATTTCACTGGCGAACCTGATAATGTCGGATTCGATTTTCTTTACACTGATAGTTTTCGGGCTGATCCTGTATTTTGAGGCACTTCATACAAATAGTTGGAAATTCTATTTACCGGCAGCTCTGATTCTTGGAATGGCACCACTCTTTAGATCGATAGGGCTATTTTTTGCAGGTCCGTTGGTGATAATCGCGATTTCACATCTCTGGCCTTTGTTGGGTGAGAAGTGGAAAGAGAAACGACGATTTCTAATTGGTCCGGCGGTAGTGATCGGTTTTGTCTTTCTCTTTGTAGGGGGATGGGTAACGAGGGATCGACCACCTCATTTACCACCATTCGCTTACTCCAATGATATGGGGATGTTTAAGGTTGTTGCATTGACAAGAGCAGAGCTCTTTGACATAGAATATTCTGATGCGATGGGGCAGATTGCAAAGGAGATAAAAGAGAATGAGCCCTGGGATCATAAGTTGAATTATGTTCAAGAAACATTTCTTGATCTCGTTTTGACTCATCCGTTTACAGTTGTTGGATGTATAATTTCAAGTGGTTCTGAGAAAGCGAATAATAGCAAGACGCATCTTTGGAGATGTTTACCCGATTGGGCGAGGTCGATTAACAAGTTTGAAGATTTTCAGAATTCATACTTTATCAGTTACAGGGTATCATTGTTGGTAATCATAGGAATTGTATTGATATGGAGAGAACGACGATTCCGACTCTTGATCGCACTACTTTCGATTTATCTGTATTTTATTGTGATGTCTGGATTTACCGTTAATACATGGGGTCGAATATTTTATCCTGGCATGATCGCGTGGTCGATTTTGGCCGCATATCCGGTTGTGGCGCTATATAATGTGATTAAAGCAAGGTTTGGCAGATTAAGAATTGGTAAAGTTCAGGTTATTAAAAATTAAGGTCTATATAATGAAGAGAATAACATTAGTAATATGTCTGATTCTGGTTGGAATTGCTATAAATAGCTGTGTAGAGCGGAAACCGAGTCGGATTGCCACGCAGGAATCACCTGTTTCGGCGGAACTTGAAGCGATGGTTTTAGAAATGTGGGCGATGGATGACAAAACTGGTCAGCTACCCGATTCTGTGTCGGAGAGGCATCGCCGGGCAGTCTATGCCTTTGTAGCTCAGGCACTTATAAGAGAGCCTGAGGATTTGTGGAGAGCCTCTTTATTGCTTCAAAATGCTGATATCAAGGCTGGCCCAGAAGTCTGTTTTCTGGCTCATCAGCTCGCTTTACAAGCTGTTAAAAAAGGATATGTGAGAGCCAAGTTTCTTGCGGCAGCCTCTTTGGATCGTTATCTGGTCTTCTCGGGGAAACCACAACTCTTTGGGACACAACGCACTATGGGTTC
>JAUVAR010000151.1 GCA_030591625.1 Candidatus Zixiibacteriota bacterium | reverse complement strand
GTCAGTCCTAAGCAGATAAAAACCATCGACATCGCTGTTGACAGGTCGGTCGGCGTGACCAAGAACATAAAACCCTCCATCGTTTGTCTGTTTGACATCTGCAGCTCCGTCAGCTTTGCCTGAGTCGTAAATCTTTGTCCATTCAACCATTCCGAATCTATTCGATTTCATAACAAAGAGATTTTCATGCCAGGTTGGGATAGAAGTTGTCCAACCACATACGACATTGCCACCATCGGCAGTAGCAGCGATTCCAAGTGCTGCTTCATCGAGTCCCCATCTTGATTGTCTTCTGTTCATAATATCGCCGGCACCCTCCGGGCTGACGATCAAGCCTCCGAAAACAGCAGTGACCACAAAGTCCATAGCGGAGCCAAAAGTTGTGTGTGCAGCAAAGAAGCTTCTGTCTGGCGTTTGGGAAAGTGATGCAATATTCATGTAACTTTTTTCTAAGGTATCTAACGTTTCCCATTGAACAATTCCATCCGAATCTGCCTTTACAAAGTACAATTGATCATCTATTCCATGACCATCACGATGGCTGACAAATGCAAATCCGCTGTCATTGGTGAGGATAAGTTGTGCCATTTCCTGACGAAAGTCGTGATTGCCGTAAGTCCTGCTCCAGAGAGTGTCTCCTGATTCATCAAGACGTAAAACCCATAAATCTCTTTTTGACCAGTCACCACTTCCAGAGACTGTTTCAACATTGATCATACCACCAACAAAGTAACCACCTCCGGGGATAGCTACTACCGACATCGCTCTGGAGCCACCCGGCCCGGTATAAGTTTTTGTCCAGACTGTATTTGGTGCCTGCGCTGACAGGCTGGATGCGATGATAAGTAGAGTAATAAATAAAAGTGTGAATAATCTCATTATAGTTCTCCCGTTTCCCGCAAAGACAGTATCTTTATGTCTATCATTATATGAATACAATGATCTTTCAACAAAAACAGTCAATGCTGATATGTAAATTAAATAGCTTATGGTCAATCTACATGCATATGGAGATGTATATATCCTCTGTTCAAATTAGATAATAATGTGGCATAAAGAAAACAATATTTGTCCTTTATAGCACGCAAACTTTGCGCAAAAGTCGCCTTGACGTATCCGGTTTACCTGTGTAACTTTCATCACACCAACCTTTGATAGGTTCGTTATTAATCTGATAATAAAATCCTTTTTGAAAGGACTGTTTAATATGATTTCTCCCGAGAGAAGACTGCCACGAGCGCTGTTGGTTCTTGTCCTGATGATGTTAAGTCTGGGACTGATGGTTGTTACTGGCTGTAATGATGACGATGAGGGGCCAACCGGAGGTGGAGGTGACGACACCACATCGACAGATGTTTTCAAGTCGAGTGATTTTCAGCCAGCTTCTGAATGCAAATCATGCCATCCCCAATATTATGACGAGTGGATTGGATCAGCTCATGCCTACACGCCCTATAACATGATAATGCGCAAGCTTAGTGATATCGGACGGGCTGCCTATCCGGGAGCTTTAGATCAAGGTTGTGTGCAATGTCATTTGATGATCGGATCACGGGCGGGTGAAACTCCGTACGAAGGAATCGATTACGACAATCTTCCTGAGGTTACAATGGATGGAGTCGGTTGTGACATGTGTCACACGGTGACATCAATTGGTGGTCTTGAAAATGGTGCTATGAATATGACTCCCGGTCATACTAAGTATGGGACAACGCAGGATCCTATATTTACTCCGGCGCATGATTCTGAATATCGTTCGTTGTATAAAGACTCGGAATATTGCGGGGCGTGTCATGATATTGTTATGCCGAATGGACTCGAACTGGAAGAGACATTCCGCGAATGGCGCTCTAAGGGATTTGAGATGACCGGCAAGACCTGTAACGAGTGTCACATGGAAGCATATCAGGGCAAAATGACCCCATCGAGTCCTATAAAAACTCTGCATCGTCATGATTTCCCCGGTGTTGATATTCAGTTAGTTGCAGTACCGGGAACTACTCCGGCCCATAATGAACACCAGGATTCATTGAGAACTGAGTTACTTGAGAATGCTGTCACTATGACACTTAATGCCAGTTCACAAGCACCTGTAAATCTTCCCTTTACATTCTCGGTTGATATCACAAATGATAAAACTGGCCACTCGGTTCCGTCGGGTGCTCCAATGCTTCGTCAGATGTGGTTAGATATAGTTGTTAAAAATGCTGGTGGAAGTATTGTTTGGTCAACCGGCCAGCTTGATGCGAATAATGATCTTATGGATGAAGATTCAGAGTTTGGAGTTGTTGATAGCAGTCTTTGGAATACAACTGCTACGATGTATCGAGGTGATGGGGTGAAGACCGGCTTTACCTGGCAAGCAGAGATTCAGGATAATCCTGCTATCACAGCGGGAGAGACACGTCAGGTTGAATTCACTATCCCGGGAACACTTCCTCTTGGCACTTATACAATTGAAGTTAAACTTAATTTCCGTACTCATCCACCTGCTGTGTTACGTTCACTTGAGTTGGATGATCTTCTTCCTTTAAGGGTGATCGAAATGGAAACAGCTTCAAGCACGTTTGATGTCATAACTTGATATGAAAGGAATTATTATGCGTAAGAAAATATTTCTGATAGCTCTTTTTGCTCTTTTGGGTCTTGTGGCATTTTTGGGATGCGATGATGACAAAGTTGTTAATACTGGTGCTTCAGGTCCCGATGGTCGCTTGTATGTATTAAATCAGGGCGACAACACGATGTATATCTATGATACGAAGACTATGGAAGTTCTCGATACAGTTGAGACTATCATTGATCAGCCACACTATATCGATTTTTCGCCGGACGGATTGTACTATTATATTTCAACCCTCGGTATTCCGGGGCAAATGGCCAAATTTAATCTGGCAACAAATGCTTTTATCGACTCCGTTCGGATGCCTGCTTCGGTGCAGCCGTCCGCTTTTGCACTAACCAATGATGGCGCTTATGGTTATGTCTGTAACTTTACCGATGGCCCAGGTAAGGTGATCAAATTTGACATGGCTACACTTGATTCTGTTGGGTTTTTTAATGCTGGGTCTATGACTCATGATTTGAAAAGTACTTCTGATGGTGAGCTGGTTGTGGCGGTTAGTCGCAAAACTGACAATGTCTTTATCTATGATGCAATAGGTGACTCGATGTTAACTGTTTTGCATATGAATCCGGAAAAACAACCAACGGATGGCGGTAATGATTATGGCCCATTTGGTGTTGAAATAGACCATAACGACTCTATTGCGTATATAGCCTGTATCGAATCGGATGAAGTTCGGATGCTTGATCTGACCACAATGGCGATTGTAGATTCGATAGATATCCCTGTAATCGGAACTGCTCCGATTGTTGGACCTACTCTTATGGCTGTCTCACCTGATAATGATATCGTGTATGTCACAACTAATGGTGGTAGATCGGTGGTAGCATTCAGGGTCTCAACAAAAGAGATCTTGGCTGATAATCCTATTGAAACTGAATTTTCGTTTGGTATTTCCATCTCAGATGATGGCAGTCGTGTCTATGCCGCTACTTTCAATCAGAGCTTACCGAAGATCGGGCGAGTCTATATTTTTGACGGACCGACCGGTGTTAAGATCGATTCTCTTGATGTTGGCAGTTTGAATTTTGGTTTGAGATTCCTGCCGTTAGCCGACTAAGTAATTACAAATCAACAATATACGAGGGGGATTGTTATGAGCAGTCTCCCTCTTTTTTTATATAATATTAAATAGATGTAATAATTCGGTTGAGATAAGGCTGAGGGTTATTAAGGGGAGTTTTGCTTAGGAATTAGACAAAAAAGTAGCACATGTGCCTGATCCACTTGCAGTTCTCAAAGAAGGAATGTGTGCTCACACCGCTGAGAACAGCTTGAAGTAGGGGGGAGCTACTTCAGGCACATGCGCTATATAATTTGTACCCGTCGGCCTTGATGTTGAATCAAGTTGTAAATCTGCTCAGGCCGTCGGGCAAACAAATAAAGTTGTCTGCCAAGTTGTGCTCAATGAATATTGCTTTGAGGCGATATTCATAAATTCCGTAAGCATTATACTTTATTTTATTAAAAGGTCAATACGGGGAATTTACGTATTTATTACGTATTTTTGTTGTCAGTTAGATCGAAGGTAGGTTGCGAGGTTAATATTACGATTTGTTAGACCTAATTTCTCTCTGATTTGCTCTCTATGTTTATGTACCGTAAGGAGTGAGAGATTTAGTTCATCAGAAATCTGTTTTGAAGATTGACCATCTTTGATTAAAACACAAAGGGCAACTTCTCTTGGAGAGAGGCGAGCGTATCGGTCCTGAAAGAGGTCAATATCTCCTTGAATCACCTTCAGCAAGTCTTCGAATAACTTATTGAGATCTTCTTTGTGTTCTTCTGGGGTAATTTCTTTAAGGCGTTCAATAAGAGGGGTAGCTGCTGACTCGATATTTTTTGAAATTTCATGCTTATAATCCTGTCGTTCCTGTTCCAGATGATCGAGTATCTGTTTTAGAGCTACATTCTTTTCCTGCAGGGTTTGTCTTTCAGATTTTAGTTCTTCCGTTGTTTTGATAATTAAGGATTCAGCATTTTTTCGGTCTGTAATGTCAAAGGCAGTGCCAAGGGCAGCCGGTTCACCGAGGTAATTAATCATAGCTCCACTGTAGTCAAGCCAGCAATTATTGCCGTTTTTGGTTACTATCATAATCTCATACCTATTAGGAACTTCTTCTCCTCTTTGACGGGCTAATCCTCGATCTTTCACAAGTTGCTGGAAGTCAGGATGTATTTGATCCCAGAAGTTCATAGAAAGTATTTCCTCGGAAGAAAATCCGGTTATTTCCAGAGCTGCAGGATTGGCATATACTGTTTTATTTCCCTTAAAAATAAAGATTGCGGCATTAGTTGTTTCTGCAAGCTCACGGAATCTTTGTTCGCTTTGCCGAATCGCCAACTCTGCTTTTCTCCGGTCTGTAACATCAAGGATTATAGCAACAAACACAGGTCTTCCCAGAAATTCAGATAGTTGGAGATGGACTTCTACATTGTAATGAGAGCCATCTTTTCTTGTGTGGGTAGTTTCAAGTGTTATTGTTTCCTTGTTGCCGGTCTTAAGCGGTTCCAAAAGTTCTTTGAAGGAATCATAAGTAAACTCTATTTTGATATCGATAGGTGTTAATTTGGCGAGTTCTTCACTTGTATATCCTATGTTTTCTCGTGCACCAAAATTTACTTGAAGAAATTTGAATGTGTCAGCATCAAAGATATAAACTTCATTGAGAGAAGTTTCTACAATGTAGGCCAGGTCCTGAGTGTTTTGTTCTGCTTGCTTTCGTTCGCTGATATCTGAGCAAAAGGCCATAAACCGATCATCAGAGAGAGCTACCGCATCGAGTGATGACCAGATGATTGATCCGTCTTTGCGTTTGATTCTGAACTCTGAACTCAGTACTTCACTTCCTTTAAGTCCTTCAAAGTCTGAAAGTACTTCGTCAATGTCCTCAGGGTCAATGATATCAGAGATCTCCATTTCGTAAAGCTCTGACTCTGAATAATCAGTCAAGTCAGCAGCTGCTTTGTTGACTTTTTGGTATTTCCCTTTGGCATCAACAATGAATATTCCGTGTGGGGCGCTTTCGATGTATTTTCGGAATTTCTCTTCACTTTCGCGAAGAGCTTCTTCTGCTTGCTTACGCGAGGTGATATCTCTCCAGACGACATGAAGGAATTTCTTCTCTCCATCATGAACTGCCGTCAAAAGAACATCAACCGGAAAAACTTCCCCATTTTGACGAATATGGATCCACTCAAAACGGAGGCTCCCCAATTCAAATGCCAAAGACATTAACTCATTAGCCTTAGTTTCGGAATTTTGTCCATCGGGTTGTGTTGGGGGAGAGAGTTGCGAGGGATGAGTATCTAATACTTCTTTTTTGTGTTTGTATCCAAGCATTTCGATGGTTGCCGCATTACAATCGACAAACCGCCCATTCTCAATTATTAGGATTGCATCGGCTGATCGCTCAAAAAGAGTTCGATATTTATCTTCGCTTTCACGCAGAGCTTCTTCTGCTATCTTCCTATCGGATATGTCAAGGATCATGGCTACGAAAACTGTTCTGCCAGTGAACTCAGACAACTGCACATGAGCTTCCATCCCGTAAGTAGATCCGTCTTTTCTGCGGTGAATCGTCTCTATGCGAATCTTTTCTTTCTCGCCGCTTTTGAGCTGATCGGCAAGTTCATCGAACATTTCGACAGATAATTCAGGACAGAGGTCCAGCGGTGTTAGTCCAAGTAATTCTTCGGAGGAATAGCCGATATTCTTTCTTGCTCCGCTACTGAATTGAATAAATTTGTATGTCTCGGCATCAAGAACGTAGATATCGCTAAGGGACATCTCAACAATCCTGGCAAGGTCTCTTGTGTTTTGTTCGGCCTGCTTTCGGCCGCTGATATCGGCACAGAAGGCCATAAACCGATCCCCTGGAAGAGTAACTGCATCGAGCGAAGTCCAGGCTGTTGT
>JAUVAR010000216.1 GCA_030591625.1 Candidatus Zixiibacteriota bacterium | reverse complement strand
TTGGCTATTGCCAAAGAGAACGAGATCGAATCAACAGTATTTCTTATAAGCAAACATGATACCCCGGAACAAGCCTCGGATCAGCTTATCGCTCTATTGCAAGAACACAAAATCGACTATATTGTGTTGGCGGGATATTTGAAATTGTTGCCACTTGAAGTCGTAAAGATGTGGGCCGGTAAGATTGTTAATATCCATCCTGGATTATTACCTGAGTATGGTGGCAAAGGAATGTATGGACGGCATGTGCATGAAGCGGTGTTAGCAAATAATGAAAAAGAGTCGGGAGTGACGATTCACTTAGCCGACGAAATATATGATAACGGTAGAATAATCGCTCAACAAAAAGTACCAGTATTGTCTGATGACACACCTGAGACTCTGTTCGCACGAGTGAACAAGGTTGAGCATGAATTATATGGAAAAACGATTCAGAAACTAATAGATGGAGCTTACGAGTAAGAGTATGAACAAAACTGTATTGACAACGGATATTAAAGAATATCCGCTAATGAGACGGGGCAAAGTACGAGACGTTTATGATCTTGGCGAGTCACTTTTGTTTGTCGCCTCCGACAGGATTTCCGCCTTTGATGTAGTCCTGCCGAATGGTATTCCGGGTAAAGGTAAAGTGTTGACGGCAACCTCATTGTTCTGGTTTGATTTTCTTGCCGACACGGTTGATAATCATTTGATCACGGCTAACATTGATGAATACCCCGAAGATTTGAAAAAGTATGCGGATGATCTTGAAGGTCGTTCGATGATAGTAATTAAAGCGGAACGAATTGATATCGAATGTATCGTGCGTGGCTATATTTCCGGATCGATGTGGAAAGAGCTATTGCTGGCTCGTCAGAACGGTTCGAACGAAGTGCATGGTTTTAGTTTTCCGTCGGGATTGCAGGAATCTGAAAAATTACCAGAGACATTATTCACTCCATCGTCGAAAGCAGATGACGGTCATGATGAAAATATCAGTTATGCTCAGATGGTTGATGAAGTAGGAAACGAAACGGCCGAGCTTTGTAAGAAAAAATCGCTTGAAATATATCAGAAAGCCGCAGACTACGCGTTGACAAAAGGTATTATCATCGCCGACACGAAATTTGAATTTGGTTTCAAGGATGGTCGTTTCATTCTTATAGATGAAGTGCTCTCGCCCGATTCAAGTCGTTTCTGGCCGGTCGATCAATACAAAATTGGTGCATCACAGCCATCGTTTGATAAACAGCCGATCAGAGATTATCTCAATACGCTCGATTGGGACAAAAAAGATCCTGGCCCATCTTTGCCTGATGAAGTTTTGAACGCATCGGCAGAAAGATACCTTCAGGCGCAAAAGCTCCTTACCGGGAAAGGTTGAGATGACGACTGATATTAGGATAAAACGAGCTCTTCTTTCGGTCTCGGACAAGACCGGAATCGTGGAACTCGCGCGTGCGCTTGAAGCGCAGGATATTGAAATACTTTCGACCGGTGGAACTATGAAGCTCCTTCGTGAGCAAGGGATTCATGTTATTTCGGTTTCTACTTTTACCGGTTCACCCGAAGTTATGGATGGACGGGTGAAGACATTGCATCCGAAAGTGCATGCCGGGCTTTTGTATCGTCGTGATAATCCGCGTCACGTTGAAGAACTGGCCGAGTTGGATTCTAAAGGTATTGATCTCGTTGTTGTCAATTTGTATCCGTTTGAACAGACTCTCGCTCGCGAAGGTTCGACGCATGAAGATATAATTGAAAATATCGATATCGGTGGACCGTCGATGATCCGCTCTGCCTCGAAAAACTATACGCATGTAACGGTTGTAGTTGATCCTTCCGATTATGGAACGTTTATGGCAGAGTTATCTGATAAGAATGGTTGTACATCGTTTGAGTTACGCCAGAAGAATGCAGGTAGAGCGTTTCGGATGACATCTGAGTATGACACAGCTATTGCCGGTTATTTTGCTTCTGTTAATGCAGAAGAGAATGAAACCTTCCCGATGAATAGAACTGTCAGTTATGCGCGCAGGTCCTCACTTCGCTATGGGGAGAATCCTCATCAGGAAGCATCGATTTATAGTGAGAATGGCTACTGTGGTCCGACGTTGTTGGATGCCGAAATTCTAAGTGGCAAAGAACTCTCGTACAATAATTATAATGATCTTGATGCTTGTCTTGATATGTTGCTTGATTTTGAAGAACCGTTCGCCTGTGTGCTCAAACATGCTAACCCATGTGGTGCGGCGGCGGATGAAAACATTACTGAAGCGTATCGTCTGGCTCTTGCCTGTGATCCGCTTTCGGCGTTTGGTTCGATAATTGGTTTGAACCGTGAGGTTGATCTTGCGACTGCGGAATTATTGCACGAGACACATTTTGTTGAATGTATTTTGGCTCCGAGTTTTTCTGAGGATGCGTTTAAGCTTCTAAAGAAAAAGAAAAATAGACGGTTGTTGAAGCTTGCCTCGATAACTGAACGACTCAAAGATGGTGGCGTGAAACCTCGTCATATCAGAGGTGGACTTCTTGCACAAATGGAAGACTGCAAGAATGTCACGGCTGACGATCTTAAAGTTGTGACGAAAAGAAAACCGACCGAGGCTGAGATAAAGGCTATGCTTTTTGCATGGAAAATTGTCAAGCATACTAAGTCGAATGCAATTGTTCTGGCACAGAACAAGGCTACCGTTGGTATAGGTATGGGACAGACCTCGCGGGTTGATTCCGGATTTATGGCGGTCAAGCGAGCTGGTGATCGTACCCAGGGTGCGGTTATGGCCTCAGATGCCTTTTTCCCGATGGCCGATGGTGTTGAAGTTGCCACGAAGGCAGGTGTGAAGGCGATTATACAGCCGGGTGGATCGAAAGGTGATGAGGCTACAATAGCTGCTGCGGATGAAGCAGGTGCAACGATGGTCTTCACTTCGATTCGTCATTTCAAACATTAGGGAACTGATCCCTCCAGTTAATGTTACAGTTTTTAAAGCAACTGTAACTTCATAAAATAAGTGGAGGGATTGTCTGTGAAATTTAGGCATCTGTCATCGATTTGCTTTCCATTATTTCTATTATTGATTCTAATAAGTGCATCAGTATTTTCTCTGCCTCGTCTCGCTGTAGAACAAGAGCTAAATTGCATCACATGCCATCTTAACCCCGGCGGGGGAGGGATGCGTAATGAATTCGGGAATTATACAACTGCATTAAATGAATTAACTCTTCAGTCAACCAAGAAACTGCTGATAAAGAAATATCGTCCACCTCGTTTGTCTGACAATGCGACCTTCGGATTTGATTCACGCTACCTTTTGCTCGAAGATGGTACGCTGTTTCGGATGCAGACAGATTTCTATCTCGCCTTGGAACCACTTGATGATTTCTACTACTATTTTAGATTTTCGGAGAATGGTATAAGTGAACAGTATGCATTGTTCGGGTTCAAAAAGTTCAAGTACTATTTTAAGGCGGGACGGTTCAGTCCTGAGTATGGATTAGGTCAGGCAGACCACAAGTCATTTGTCCGGGAACGAACGGGGCATGGCTCAAATGTCTATCTTGATGGTATCGAGGTGGGTGGTGAGTTTGGTGGATTTAGTATCAGCTCCCAGTTTTTCAATCCACTGAATCAGGGATTATTCTACACGCAGATTTCAAAACCTGGGAAGCTTTGGCATTTTTCATATCTTGCTGGAGCGTCACTTAGGATTTCTGAAGAAGAGGCTGGTTCGTATCGAACTTTCCAACCCTCGAAAGGATTATTTGGGGGAGTTTCATATGATCGATTTACTTTGATGGGTGAAATCGATTGGGTTGGGAAGGATGCTGATACATTGATAACATATCTTTCGCTGACATCACGAGTTGTCTATGGTGCTTATTTGATCGGTGAATATAATTTCTTCGAGCCGGACCGACATAGTGATACATTCAACGATGAATTTTACAGGCTATCATTTGAGTTGTTTCCAATACCGTTTGTAGAAATCAGACCTTCATATACTCGATACACAGGGGGAGCTTTAAAAGGTGAGGATAGTTATTTTGTCCAGTTTCATATCGGCTATTAGAAATTGTCGGGTGTTGATACTGACAAATGTTGTTTACAAACTCAAACTTGGAGAGAAAAATGAAATTTAGAACCTTAGTTCTTTCGCTTTTTGCTTTTGCCGTAATAATAGCAGGTTGTGGTGATGACGATAATCCGGTCGGTACAAACGATCCTGACTCCGGAGTTGATACCGTCAGCTTCGCATCAGATGTTCAGCCAATCCTGAATTCTTCGTGTGCTCTTACCGGATGTCATATTGATGGAATGAGCGCAGGTGGCTTTTCGTTGGGAACTTTGGGGAATTCTACTTACTCAGCGACCAGAAATGGTACAGGTGATAATGGTGCAATTATTGTTGCGGGATCGGGCAGTACAAGCAATCTTTACTTAAAGACTACGAGCAGTCCACCCTTTGGAGGCCAAATGCCTGTTGGTGGATCAATCACGAGTGCGCAGCAACTGATACTCAAGAATTGGATAGATCAGGGCGCGCTCGATAATTGAGTGGGAGCCCTGGTTTGAAAATAGAGAGATGGTTGTTAGTGATGTTGCTTTTTATAGTCAGCTGTTCGGGGAATGAACCGACAGAACCGACTACAATTCCAACTCTGACGGTGACTGATCGGTCAGGCGCAGAAGGCTATACAGCGTGGTTTACAGTTAGCTTAAGTGAAGCAGCCTCAGGAGATGTCATCTTCTGGTATAAAACTGCTGATAGTACAGCAACTGCACCTGAAGATTACGAAGCGAGATCTATAACAACTGATACTATTGAACCGGGTCAGACATCTGAAGTAATTATAATTGTAACTGTTGATGATGATGAGCTTGAGGATAATGAAACATTCAGCTTTATCGTAAGCAATGTGACCGGAGCTACGATAGAAGATTCAGTTGCAGTCGGAACGATTATCGATAATGATGCGATAACATTTTATGGGGCCAACGGGATTCAAG
Source organism: Candidatus Zixiibacteriota bacterium (assembly GCA_030591625.1). Lineage (GTDB taxonomy): Bacteria > Zixibacteria > MSB-5A5 > GN15 > FEB-12. The sequence goes on along the minus strand of JAUVAR010000216.1, from coordinate 36 downwards.
CTCTTCTGATTCAGAATTGTGCGTTGGTTGGTTGTC
>JAUVAR010000268.1 GCA_030591625.1 Candidatus Zixiibacteriota bacterium | reverse complement strand
GGCCCGATCAAGAGAGTCTGCGACATAATATAGAACTCCCAAACGTCGGATTGCAACTTTGTCACGAGGTGCCAAATCGACAACTTTTTGAGCATGTACAAGTGCCTGATCGATAGAATCGGCCTGCATCAAAACAGCAATGAGCTGGTGGTGGATCATCTTATTTTCGGGTTCTATAACCAAAGCCTGCTCATAAACTGTCCTTGCTGAATCAAAATGCTGGTCCTCGGCGTATAGTTCAGCCAATGCAAAAACAGCACCAATGTTAGACGAGGTGGAATTTACTTCCAAAGAAGATTTATAAACTGCTCGTGCTTCTTCACGGCGTGAAGCGCCCAACAGGATTCTTCCCAGATCATTTTGTATTCTGTAATTGTCAGAACTGAGTTCAATTAATTTACGATATGCCCAAACGGTTGAATCAACATCCCCTTTGTTTCGATACAAGGAAGATAAAACCGAATAATTGTGAGACTCACGAGGTTGCATTTCAGACAGGCGAAGGTATATCGAGCGGACTGAGTCCATCTGTTTGAGGTCATGATAACATCTTGCCATCAATTTGTAGATATCAACATCTCTGGAGACTGTACAATTAAGAATAGTTAAGGCAGAATCTGATTTTCTAAGACTGAAAAGAGTCTGGGCATAAGAGTAGCTAATCTCGCGTGAATCGGGATATCTGATATAAGCTTTGCCAAAACTTCTCGAGGCATTCACTATATCGTTGATACCAATATATAACAATCCGTTGACATAATATTCATACGCCAGAGAATCAAGAGGTGGCTCAGGCGGCAAAACAACTTCTGGATTTGCAGGAATTGCATTACTTTGGTGAGCAGAACGCCCAACCTGCTGACCAGATTCATCACTCGGCTGGCTCTGTGTATATTGTGAACCGCATCCGGCCAAAGCCAAGAATGCTACTGTCACCACTATTAAAACTATTATAGAATATTGAGATTTATCGAATTTCAGCATATTTCCTTATTCCCATTTGATACTAATAGAAATGCAGTTCCACAAACAAAGTTGCATCCTATTCATCAAAATCGTTGCAATTTTCACCTTATCATACTCGCAAAAAGTACGACATAACAACATTTTATACAATCTATAAAGGAATTGCTACTCAAAATTCTCAGTCTGAGCCACAGTTTTTTATAGAACTGACCTTCGGGGGAGAATTGATAAAAATCTTAAATTAATTCAATTTCAAATGATCTGAACAGTTATCCTGATTGTAGAAAGAGCGAAGTGCTAAAAAAAGGGTACATAATATAAAAGGAGTTTTAGCTGTTTTAGTTGACTCAAATAGCTTGTAGAAATAACCTATGCACTCAATGAAACAAATGAATGGAAAAAAGGCTTTCCCTAATAAGTCGTCCGGAAAGAAAAGAATAGTTCTTCTATTGATCGGCCTAGCTATGGCTATCGCACTATTTTTGGGTGTTCGGACACTTGCGATATACCGATCAGAGCTACCCTCCTTTGAACAATTACACAATATTGAGCCATCCCTTGCGACCAAAGTGTACGACCGGAATGGCGTGCTCCTAAAAGAATATTATACTGAGAACCGTGCTCTTACACCGTTTCGTGAATTCCCAGATCATCTTGTCAAGATGCTTCTATCCTCGGAAGATCAGGAGTTTTACGACCATTGGGGTATTTCTGTACGTCGTATTGCGATTGTAGCTATCAATAATATAGCTCGTGGGCGTATTACCGGAGGAGCTTCGACAGTTACTCAGCAAGTTGCGCGGATGCTTTTCTTAGACCGTTCGATGACCCTCAAACGAAAGATCAAAGAGGCTCTCACAGCTATAAAACTTGAGAGGACTTATGCCAAGGATGAGATAATTGAAATGTATCTCAACCAGCATTATTTTGGGCGAGGTGCTTATGGAGTAGCGGCGGCATCAAAACTATATTTTAACAAAAGAGTCCCCGAACTTTCAATTTCAGACTGTGCCATCTTGATCGGGATGCTCAAAGGTCCAAATATCAATTCACCTTTGAATAATCCGGATAAATCATTTGCAGCCCGAAACCGAGTACTCGGTTCATTCTATTCTGTTGGAGCGATCTCAACTGAAGTATATGATTCACTCAGGTCGGCTGTACTTGAAATCTCCCCCCCTAAACAAGTACTTGGTAAAGCTCCATATTTCACTGAAACTATCAGACAATATATATACAAAAAGTTTGGCGAGAATGCCCTCTATTCTGGTGGTCTGAAGATATTTACTTCATTGGATGCCAATCTTCAGGTAGCAGCCGAGAAAGCTGTCGCCAAAAAAGTCGATTCCCTGCGTGCTCGTATTGGGCGAACTTACAGCCTCGCCGATGCTGCCTATACTGTTTTCATGCCGGACACTATAGATATATATGGAGATTCGATTAAAATCATGAAGAAGGTGCAGGGCGCACTCATTTCTCTGGATAATTCTACTGGTGATGTCATTGCGATGGTTGGTGGTCGTTCATTCGTGGAAACAGAATTAAACCGTTCGTACCAATCACCCCGCCAGGCCGGTTCAATTTTCAAACCGTTTGTTTATGCTGCCTGTATCGACAACGGCTTCAAAACAACTGACATAGTCGATGATAATCCGCTTGTACTTAATATCCCTGGTTCAAAACAATGGCGACCGCACAACTTCGATAGCAAGTTCATGGGACCTATCACGCTCAGAACAGCTATCAAATTCTCGCGCAACCTGGCTGCTATTAAACTGCTTCTTAGAATTTCACCCGCTGAAGCGATATTCTACGCCCGACGCATGGGTATAACTACTCCTCTCCCGGAAGTTGCATCACTCGCCCTTGGAACAGCCGATGTAAAGCTAATTGAAATGGTCTCGGCCTTTTCTGTTTTCCCGAATCAAGGTATTCATATTCCGTATCGCATGATTCATCAAATCGTAGATCGTCATGGTCGCGTCCTTGAAGACAACACTTCGGTTCTAAAAGAGGAAGTCCTCTCGGAGCAGACTTCATTTATCATGGTTGATTTGATGCAGTCGGTTATAAATGAGGGTACTGGACGAGGCACCCGTTGGAGAGGTTTCACCCGTCCCGCCGGTGGAAAAACAGGTACTTCCAATAGATTCTGTGACAACTGGTTTATCGGATACACACCTCAAATCACAACCGGAGTCTGGGTTGGCTTCGACGATAGAACCTCACTCGGACGCAATCAGGATGGTGCCAAAAATGGTGTCCCTATCTGGACAGAGTTTATGATTACCGCCCATGACTCACTCCCGATCATGGGATTTGATGAACCTGATGGTATCATTCATACTGATGTTTGTCTTGAGTCTGGTGAAATTGCAACTGATCGTTGTCTCGATGTTCGCAATGAAGTCTTTGTGAAAGGAAATCATCCGACCATAACATGTAGATTGCATCCATCAGGAGGATTGTATGATCCTCTGCGCCATGCAAAAGACCCCCTCCCCGAAGATACAAGTTCCGACCGCACACACTTTTAATCTTCAATTATCTTGATTTAACCGTAGCCCAAGAGCTACCAGCCAATGGCTGCCTGTGGTCTTGGGATCACGAAGCGATTCAGGATGGATGGTATTTATAGAATTTAGCATCACGCCGGTCAATAATTTGGCGGTGAACCCAAGATTTGGTTATTAGGACAATTTAGAATATTGTACTGTTGAAAGACTTTATCCTTCATCATATTAATTGGAAATAGCTTCAATTTACGAAGAAGCTTGACAAATATTTCAGTTCGGGCTATTTTCAAATTCTTCAGGGAGGAGACGACGGTTTGGTCTTTTGATTCAGACCGTCGTTTCAATATGCCGGAGTGGTGAAACTGGTAGACGCACGGGATTCAAAATCCCGCGATGGCAACATCGTGTCGGTTCAAGTCCGACCTTCGGCATTT
>JAUVAR010000243.1 GCA_030591625.1 Candidatus Zixiibacteriota bacterium | reverse complement strand
TCGAAACCTCTATCAAAGCGTTCTCACAAAAAGAGAAAAAGCATAAGGTCCTGCTCCTGTTGACCGACGGTGAAGATCATGCCGGAGGAGCGGTAGAGATGGCCAAACTTGCGCGCAAAGACGGCATAAAAATATATACAGTTGGAATTGGAAGCACGAATGGTGAACCTATTCCGGTTTTGGACCGTAAAGGTAAACAGGTCGGGTTTAAGAAGGATCCTGATGGTGAAGTAATTGTTTCCAAACTTGATGAATTGACTCTACAGGAGATTTCTTTGGAAACCGGTGGCAAATATTATCACGCCACATCTGGTGAGATGGAACTCGACAGGATTTTTGCCGAGATTTCAAAGTTGGAAAAGAAAGAACTTGAAGGTACTCTGGTAACAAGATATGACGACCGTTTTCAATGGCCTTTGTTGCTCGCCCTTTTCTTGATAGTTGGTGAGTTCTTCCTGCCAGAACGTAAACGACCGATAAAAAATTGAGAATATTATGAAAAGAATAGTTACCGCATTTATATTATTTGGATTGATTAGCTCATCTGTTTTGGCCGAAGGGTTTGCCAAGTCAGTCAAGACCGGCAACGAAGCATACTACAATCAGGATTACAAAACTGCTCTGGAACATTACCATATCGCCGAAACTGCACTTCCTGAGTCACCCGAGCTCGACTACAACATGGCCGGTGTTCTGTTCAATCAAGGCAAGTACGAAGAAGCTATTGCCAAGTTTGAGCGTTCTCTCAATAGCACCGATATAGACTTGGCAGCTAAAGCACAGTACAATCTTGGTAACACTCATTATCGTGCCGGTGATTTCCAAAAGGCGATTACGAGTTACCAGGAAGCGCTCGAAATCAATCCGAATGATGTCGATGCGAAGTATAATCTTGAACTTGCTCGCAAGATGCTAAAGGAACAGATGAAGCCTGAAAATCAGGATCAGGAAAAACAGGATCAGCAGGATAAGCAACAACAGCAAAAACAGGATGAAGAGAAAAAAGAGGACGAGCAGTCCGAACAGGAACAGCAAAAAGAAGATCAGCAAAATAATCAGGATCAACAAGACCAACAGCAACAACCACAAGATCAGGAATCTGATCCACAGAAGATGTCCAAAGAAGATGCCGAACGAATCTTAAACGCCCTCAAAGATGACGAACAGGATATTCAGAAAAAAATAAAACGACACAAAGCTAAAGGCAACTACGGAGGGAAAGACTGGTAGTATGTTAAGCCTGCGTCCTGACAGCCGTATCATATTTCTTTTAGCACTACTATCGGTCTGCCTGGTATCTTCACTCTCGGCCACCGATGAAGTAGCGCAAATAAAAGTATCTCTTGATCGCGATACTATCGGTCTCGACGAACAGGCGATTATGATTGTTGAAATAAGTGGTACAGCGCAAAATTTACCACGCCCGATTCTTCCAACGCTTGGGATGTTTGAAGTATATTCGCAGGGTCGTTCGAGCAATGTTTCTATTTATAACGGGAAAGTTGAATCGACCGTTACGTATAGATATATGGTTCTTCCCCAACGAGCCGGAACATTTCCAATTCGTGGTGTCGCACTTGTTCACAAAAATAAACGCTACGAAGGCAACCCGGTAGAGTTGACCGTTATATCACAGGGAACTTCTGCATCCAAAGATTTACAGAACAAGCTTGAGGATTCAAAGGGTAAATCACGCGATTACTACATGGATGCGGTGGTTAGCAATAAAAATCCTTATGTCAACCAGCAGGTCACACTCACGTTGAAAATTTATTTCGCGGTTCAAACCTATGGTTCACCCGAACTGTCAGAACCTTCAACAACTGGTTTCTGGACTGAAATTGTTGGCAACAAAGCACCATACTTACAGAAAATTAAAGGTCGCAGGTACAAAGTAATTGAACGCAAGTACGCACTCTTTCCAACCCAGACCGGCAAACTTACTATTGGTAGAGCAATCCTCTCCGCAACTGTAGCAAGACGTAGAACACGTAAAGATCCATTTGATGTTTTTGGGATGTTTGGCTCCGGCGAAGAAGTAAAGATGCGAACTATTCCTGTAGATATCGAAGTGAAAAAACTACCGACAAGCGGAAGACCCAAAGATTTCACCGGTACTATCGGGCGTTTCACAATCACTGCTACAGCCAACAAACGCAAAGTTGATGTCAATCAACCAGTTTCTGTAACTTTTCGCATCAATGGAACCGGTAATATAAAATCAGTAGCTGCACCGATTCTGCCGGATATGAAGGAATTCAGAATCTACCGTGCTTCATCGAGTGAAAACATATCAAAAGTAGATGACAAAATTGGTGGCACAAAAATATTTGAAGAAGTGTTCATTCCCAAAGTCCCCGGCCAACTTACTATACCAAGCCTGTCATTCAATTATTTTGATCCTGATAAGGGACGATACGAAATAGCTTCAACAAAACCGATTACTTTACATGTAAGTAAACCTGAGGGGTATGTTGCCGATCCTGAAGTTCCTTATGCTGAACCAGAAATGACAATCGGTGCTAACGCCAATGATATCCGACATATTAAGAACGATCCGGGTGAACTCAAGCAGGCTGATCAACTAATTCTTCTCAAGCCTTTATATCTAGTTGTTAATTCGATCCCTGTCATTCTGCTTGCCGGTATGATTGCGTTTAGAATCAGACGAGAGAAGCTGGCCGGTGATATTGGTTATGCTCGATCAAGGTCTGCATCAAAAATGGCTCGCAAACGATTATCTACAGCCAAAGCAAAAGCACAGGTGGAAACATCGACAGAATTTTATGCTGAATTGTCGTTTGCAGTACTTTCGTATGTTTCCGACAAGTTGAATATTTCCCCCCACGGTCTTACAACAGAAAAACTGGCTCTGCTATTGCGAGAAAAGTCTGCCGAAGAACAACTTATCTCAGATGTCAGTGAATTCCTTAAGCAGTGTGACTTTGCACGTTTTGCTCCATCGGCTGTCGATCAAGCCAAAATAACTGCATCGTTAGCAGATGCCGAATTTTTGATTGTTCGCATTGAAGGAGTAAGCTGTGTATAGGATTATAATTATAATAGCGATGCTCATTTTAATAGCTGGTTCGGCAATGGGGGAGACTTATGCCGAAGCGTTCCAGAGTGCGAACAAACAATATGAGTCGAAACATTTTGAGCAGGCGATTAGCAAGTATAATGAAATATTAGGAACCGGCTTTGAATCTTCCGCAATATATTTCAATCTGGGTAATGCCTATTTCAAAAAAGGTGACCTGGGTAATGCGATTGTAAATTACAGACGAGCCGAACGACTTGATCCAACCGATGACGATATAGCCGAAAATCTTTCCTTCGCCAGAAACTATACAGCTATACAAATGGAGGGAGTAGAGCTCAACCCGATCAGGAATTTCATCGCTGTAACATTAAAACCATATCAGCTTAATTTGCTTGCCTGGGTATCATCGCTCTGCTTTATATTTCTCATGATCTTACTGACAGTTCGCTTCGGCCTTGGATTCAAAAACAGAACTCTAAGAGGCAGCATTGTAGCCGGAATTACCCTTTTGTTGGTTGTTTCGCTGCTGACAACATATAAATATCGTATTGATTATCTTACCGATTATGCTGTTTTAGTAGCTGAAGATGTGCCGATTCATACTGGTCCAACCAATGCATCAGACATCGAATTGCAGGGTATGCCCGGTATGGAAGTTGAGATATTATCCGCTTCTGGCGACTATTATAATGTTCTTTTTGAAAACAAGCGACGGGGCTGGGTGCACAAAGAATTAGTTGCTGTCATATAACGAGTTACACCAAACAACCGCCCTTTTATTGTTTGACTCCATTTCACTAATCGTCTATCTTGGCGATTAACAATTTGTAACTTGGAGACGTATGCTCAACTTTTGGCGGAAAAAGCAGTTCTGGGGCGGACTATTAGGGATAGTTCTGCTCGCTTTCTGTCTAAAAGATATTAGTATTGAAGAACTAAATGAGTTGGTAAAGACTCTTGATCCTGTCTGGCTAACCTTATCAATAATTTCGTCATTTATTTTTATCGCTATTCGGGGAGTCAGATGGAGATTGATGATCTCTATTCAATTGAAAATGTCATTGTGGCGTGTTGTTACGCTATATACTGCCGGTCAAGCACTAAACATGGTAATGCCTGCTCTTACCGGACAGGTTGGCCGACTACTATTGTTCTCCAAGAAAGTTGGTCTTCGCAAAGCTTTGATCTTCTCGACCATTGTTCTGGAAGTCCTCTTTGACAGCATAAGTTTGATTTGTTTTGTTCTGCTATCTTCTTTGGCGTTCCCGTTCCCCGAGGAATATCGTTTTATAGGTTATATTATTGCGGGTGCCACGGTTATCGCAACGATTGTT
>JAUVAR010000026.1 GCA_030591625.1 Candidatus Zixiibacteriota bacterium | reverse complement strand
TTAAAAATATTGCTATTTTCTTAATCAGCCCTTTTTGTTGTATAATTTGTTAACACAAATCAATACATAGGGAACAAGGAAGAAGGTCAATCTGTTCTACTTAGTAGCAAAGGTCAAAAAAGAGTTACCAACGGATAAGGAAGGGTCTGGTGCCCATGTCTGATAATGGTAGCTCTATACAGATAAAGCGTAAAGAGTTTGAGGCAGAAGGCTTGCCTCATATGGATGCTCTTTATCGGACAGCTCTGAGAATGACCAAGAATGAAGGCGATGCCGAAGACCTTGTGCAGGAAGCTATTGTAAAGGCTTACCGGCACTGGGACAAATTTGAGAAAGGCTCAAATTGTCGGGCATGGCTTTTCAAGATTATGACGAACATATTTATTAATGATTACCGTTCGAAGTCTCGTGCTCCGGTTTCGGTAAATGTTGATGATATTGATGATAACTTTCTGTATGGTCAGTTGGCAAATTTGGGACCATCGGAAACGCCCGAGCAGGCGTTATTCGCCAAGGTATTTGATGATGATGTCCGAAAAGCGATTGAAGAATTGCCGGATGATTTCAGGATCGTTGTAATTCTTTCGTTTCTGGAAGGATTTTCGTATCAGGAGATTGCAGACATCGTTGATCTTCAGCTCGGAACTGTTAAATCCCGGTTGCATCGGGGAAGAAAATTGCTGCAGAAGCAGCTATATGAATACGCCGTAAGGAATGGATACATCAAGGATACCGCTGTATGAATTGTCAGGAAGCTTTGGAATTGCTCTACGACTACGTTGACCGGGAAGCGTCCGAAAGCACTAACGAAAAAATCAAAGATCATCTCAAGAACTGTCACGACTGTTTTTCGAAATATCGTTTGGAAGAATCTGTTGCCAGCCTTTTGAATGAAAGAGCCGAAGGTCTCAAAAAAACGCCAAGCCTTGATTCTCTTAAATCGAATATCATGGCCAATCTTGATGCCATAGACAATGGTAGTACAGATTCCGGAGCTAAACCTTTTTTTAAATTATCGACAGTGATGGCGGCCGTAGCTTCGTTGGTTATTATGGTTGGCGCATCTTTTGTTGTCTCCAACTATTACAGCCATCATGATAATTACATCCCGCTTGAAAAAGCACATTGGGCAGTTGCACAAAATCCTATCAATTTTCAAAATGATGAACAAGTATCTACTCTGATACTCCAACTATCTAAAGACTTGCAGTATAGTTTAAATGAGTCAGTTAGTGGGCTTCAGTTAACCGGCGCACAGATGGAACAGATTGATGATGTAGCAATGGCTCATTTTGTGTATGGTACGGGCGATGCTGCAGTGTCGGTTTTTGTTGCTGACTCAAAATCATTTAGTATCCCGTCTGAGCTTGATGGAACAACGGCTGCGGAATTGGGTCATACTATGTTCGATCATAACTGTCGCGGTTGCCGAATTGTTTTCCATAAAATTGGGAATGCCATTATTATAACTGCATCTTCCGATCGTACGGTAGATCTGTTATCATTTATACCCGGGAGCAAATCGATATAACTGTTTTGTATTGATTTGCTGATCCAACCAGATTAGAATAACGATATGTGCAGGCATATCGTTTTTTTATACTCACTAATCTGTCTCATTGGATTTTTGCCGAACGAATCTTTTGCGGGCAGTGCTATTATTGATAGCGGTAAAGCAAATAGTCTCATTACAGGACAGCAGTATATTTTTAATGATCAGTTTGAGTTAGCTGATTCTATCTTTTCTGAATTCATCAGAGAATATCCCGACAATCCTGCAGGTTATTGTTTTAGTGCGATCAATCATGTTAGTCAAATGGCCGATGCAGAAGAAAATATATTTGAATCAGAGATGCGTTCACTCCTTGACTCTACCACTACAATTATCAAAAGACGAAAGCAGGATGCCGACAGTGTTGAACTCGCCTGGCTTTCACTATTTGAAGGACATGCCAAAGCGTACCAGGCTATTTGGGAATCGAGATTCGGTTCCTTGTTTAGTTCGATAAAACTTGGGCTATCTTCGCGGGGTGCCTACAACCGAGCACTTGAGGCTGACCCAACAAACTACGATATCCTATTCGGGCTGGGGAATTATCATTACTGGAAATCTGCCAAGGGTGGTTTCTTGAGAACGATTGGTATTTTCAAAAATGAAAAGAAGAAAGGCATTACCGAACTGACACTCGCGGCAGACTCATCTCTACTTTCAAAACAGGCGGCAAAGTCTGCATTGATTTGGGTCTATATCGATATGAAAAAGTATGATTCTGCTTTAGCCTTAGCAAGATCAAGTTCAATTGAATTCCCGAATGGAAAATCATTCCTCTGGCCTGTTGCCCAAGCATCTTTTCTAAAAGAAGATTTTAATAGTTCATTAGAAACATATAAGAACTTGCGGGAAAGAGTTGCATTTAAGCCAGGTAATTTTCATAATCTTGTTGAAATAGATTACCAATTAGCGCGTTGTCATGAAGAACTTGGTGAAAACAGTAACGCGATCAAACAGGCTCGACAGTTTAACGAATATGATTCGTCCGTTCCGAAACAAACCCGCAAAAAACAAAAGAAAAAGATATCTTATCTTGTTAAACTGAGCCAAAAAATAATCGTTGATGAATTATCGGATAGATCATCCGATTAAAACTCTCTTAACATTGTCACTGCACTAATTGATGATGTTTCTTTAGAATTAATTCATTCGGGCCGGTTATGTTTGTTTCTGGAAGTTCTGAATCAGCAATCGGGACAAGTTCCCAACTACCTGTATTCCAATCAAACGCTTTCATAATCGCAGCGTCACCTTCTATCGCACCAAACGATGCAAATACCGCTTCACCCTGCTGGAAGTAGATTATAATCTCACCGTCATCACAATTTAATATAAGACGAGCTGTCTTATGGCTTGGACCGATCGTTTGCATAAGATTTACCAAATTCATATCAGCAAGAGAACCTCGTGCACCAGGTTCTTTATGTTCAAATCGAATAACTGTTGAATCATCTTGTTCCAAACGTGATCTTAGTTTGTTCAGTTTGGCGATTAACAGATCAAGACCTGCGTTGCGTGGGATAATATCTTCAACTCCCTCCTCAAGCAATGAGGTCGCCGCAGCGATAGCATCATTTTCTAAAAGCATAAACGTTGGCAGAGTACTAATTTTTATGCCCGCCTTACTTATTTCCGAGACACTCTTTATTATATCTTCAGAACTTCCAGTTTGGGATATAATCAGATAGTCTGGTTCGGACCGAGATATCATATCTTTTAAACCGTTTAACGAATCGACCGGCACAACTCGATAACGATCACATTGTAACCGTGTAATAATTTCCTGAATGTCATCTCCGGGATGATGGAACAACATTATCTGAGAATGTCTCTCGTTTTCAACGACTGCGACAACCTCTTCCTCTATCATTTCAATAAACGGTGTTGCGACCTCTTCTAAGAAAATTGTGCCAAGCTTTTCACCAATAGATGATCTTATTTGTTCCAGATTTTCAAAAGAGAGAGGTTCGCCAGACGGGATTATTCGGCAAAAAGTATCAACAACCGATATTATGTTTGCTCCCAGAATCTCGGGCATCAAATAACTTTTGTGCTTGTCATTAAGTTCTGTGTACATCGAATTTAAAATTCCTGTAACAACTGAGGAGTATCCAAGAGAGTCAAGAAGTCGAGCCGAGAGATTGACTGTTTTCTTATTATCCGGTTCATCAAGAATTGTTACTGCGCCCGTTAACGGACTTTCGCCATAGTAATGTCTGGCCAAATCATGAAGAAAGGCGGCTGTTATAATTGCTAAACGATCAGATTCTTCAAGACCGAGTCTTATGCAAAGTTGATTGACCATCAATCCAACTCGTCCTGAATAGTTCGCTGCATCGCCCTCCCGTGCTGCAAGGATAGAAGTCAGGAGATCGAGGTTACGTATCGCAGCTTCGGCAGCAACCAATCCTACCGGTTCACTTTCAATGCAATCAATAACAGAACTATAGAAACGCACACAAAGAGCGGGGTTTATCTTGCGCAAACGAGATGTAAGATCATTAAAATCACCTGGTACAGCTTTCTGAATATAGATACGACTAATATTACTATGATTAGCCGACTGAAGAGCTGCATCAATTGAATCGGCTATCATTAAATGATATCTGCTTTGATTATAAAGAGCTATCAGGGCTGCATCAGCCTGATGATTGTCGGTAACAATTAAAACTGTGTCGCGAGAATCGATAGTTGTTGCTTCATCTTCGGCTACAACCGATTCAATCTTTTCTGCCGGAATATTGATTAGGTCATCATTCTCGTTTGTATCAATATTATCAATTACAGTTACAGATTTTGGTTTATCTTTTTTCTTAAGAATTGGGTAGTATTTTTTAATCGCTGCCGTAATTGATATTTCGGATGCGATATATAGCTCAACATTTTTTCCACGTGTGACAAATCTGATTTCATTGAGAAGGTTATTATCATGAGGATTTTCGCATGCCACTTTCAAAATGTTATCGTCGGGGTTATAATCAAACGGGACAACTTTTCGTGCACGAACAACGGTACTTGGCAAAAAACTTATGATAATATCATGAATATCCTGATTCTCAAGTTCTACTACAGCACATCCAAGTTGTTCTGCCAAAGCATTCAGCAGCCCCGCTTCATCAAGGTACCCTGCACGAATTAGAAGGGAGCCAATTTTGCCACCTTTTTTCTTTTGAACCTCAAGAACCTCTCTAATCTGTTCCTCAGTCACCAGTCCTGATCCAATCAGAATTTCATCAAGGCGTTTAGTTGTCTGTTTATTATTCATGCTTTCCTTCGTTTATGCGCTCATTAGCAGAAATATCCCAAATCGGGCATAACTCTGCTTATCTTATTATATCGGCGCATGAATAATATTTTCAACTATTAGACAAATTCTGTACTGTTCATTCTTTGAACAGCGAGCTTGTAAATTCAAGTTGTATCAATTAGCTTGGATTGTTATGACTGACAAACGTCGCGAAACAAAAATTAAATTGACTGCCGAAGTAGCCTGCGCTGGTTGAGCGTCAAAGCTCGGGCCTGAGTTTCTGGCCGAAGCATTGAAAGTACTACCGCAGTCGAATCATCCCGATCTCTTAGTTGGTTTCAACAAAGCGGATGATGCTGGAGTGTTCCGTCTCAACGAGACTACAGCACTTGTGCAGACTCTTGATTTCTTTCCGCCCATTGTTGATGATCCGTATCAGTTTGGACGGATAGCCGCAGCTAATGCACTATCGGATGTTTTCGCTATGGGTGGCCGTCCGATTACTGCCCTCAATATCGTAGGCTTTCCTGTAAACAGTATGCCTCCAGAAATTCTTACTGAGATTTTAAGAGGTGGCAACGACAAAATTGAAGAAGCTGGTGCTATCATTGTTGGTGGTCATTCGATCAAAGATAAAGAATTGAAATATGGCGTTGCTGTAACAGGAATTGTTGATCCCCGGAAAGTTGTATCTAATGCCGGGGCTTCTGTTGGAGATATACTCTTTCTAACAAAACCGCTTGGAACCGGAATTGTCACTACCGCCATCAAACAAGATGCAGTTGATGATGATCTTGCAAATCTTGTGATTGAGCTCATGGCCTCACTCAATCAGGAAGCGGCCAAATTAATGACATCGTTTGGAGTTACCGCAGCGACGGATATTACAGGTTTTGGACTGCTGGGACATACCAATGAAATGGCTGCAGCTTCTGAAAAGACAATTTGCCTCCAATCAAAAGCATTGCCAATTCTGCCCGGCCTTTTAGAACTGGTTGAGAAAGGGATGATCCCGGGCGGTGCAAATGATAATCGTAAGTATTTGAGTGACAAAGTCTTTGTCGATGAAAGTATTGACAAGAATCTTGAGAAAGTCTTGTTTGATCCACAGACTTCGGGCGGTCTGTTGATATCAATTCCATCTGATCGGGCCGAAAAATTCTCACAAGCACTTAAAGATATAAACCTGCCTGCTGCATCTATTGGTACGGTTGGAGAAAAATCTGAGTATTCTGTTGTCGTAGAATAGTACCCAAGTGGGGGGCTCTCACCTAAATCTTCATTTGTCATGTTCATAAAGTGTCTGCATAATCTGCCGATAATTTGTGAAACTGGCATACTATCATGAAGTTACGAGTAAAAAATAAAGCTGAATTCATATTCCTGCTGACCGCAATAATATTGGTCTCTGGTTTTATTGCATGGCAATCTGATCTTGCATCGGACCCACCGATGTACTATTCCGGTCTGGGGCAATCACTGTCAACCGATCCCTACATGTACAACTTCCATGCACGTAATAAAATACTTTTTGGCGAACCAGACCCATTGCATGATCCAAGATGGGTTGTATTTAAAAACTCGCTTGTCTCTTTAGCTTCGTATGGATGGCTGTCTCTAACCGACATCACACTAATAGAAGCAAACACCGTTGGCATTTTACTTTCACTCTTAGGTTTATGCTTTATTATCGTTGCCCTGACACGACATCATTCTCCGTGGGTTACGGCGGTAGTTGCCTTCTGCTACTTAGCTAATGTATCTCTTTTGACCTATGGCAGACTTCCATATCTTGAGAACGGACTACTTTTTCTTTTCGGTCTGCTATTTTTGGTTTGGACAATCTGGAATGAAAAGAAATGGGCACCGTATGCAGTAGGTGTAATTATTGCCGCTGCTACGATAGGTGGAAAACTTTTTGGAGCATTGCTTCTTCCGGCAATCTGCATGACAATTTTCATATCGGGCAGCACCGACCGATGGAGACGAATGATTGAGGTTACAGCAACCTTCATTGTCAGTTCTGTATTATTCGTCGGTTTGCTCTATTATGGAAGTATTGAAAACGCATCGGCATTTCTTTTTAACGAATCTGTACAACTACACGGTTTCCCCGAAGGGTTAACATCACCACTTGCGTTCATAGAACATCTGATTTCATTCGGTGAAGAAAGCAATCTGTTCTATTTGAACCCCGACTTGCTAATTATGCTATTGGTAGGAATTTCATTAGTTGCATATAGAATGCGAAAAGGTAATTCCAGACTGGCAGAGCTTCCGCCTACAACGATTTTTTCACTATGCTGGATCATCTCAATCTGGGTTGGGCTGATGCCCGTTAATTATTCTCCACTTCGTTATAGTCTGATGCTTATACCGGCAATTATTATATTTACGTTCACGGCGATTGATTATATGATCAGTAATCAAAGTAAAGCTATTATAGGTAATTCAAGAATTGCTGTTGTCCTTGCCGGTTTGATCGGATGGATCGTGATCTATCACGGCATCATGAATACGTTCTTCTATAATGACTTTGGTGCTCCTCGTACAAAAATTCTATGGCTGACAATGCTCTTGGCAGGCGGAATAACCTACGGAGTTAGAATACTCCTGCAGAGAAAAGTAAGATTACTCAATAAGAGAATTCTTGTTTCAATGCTCGTGCTCTTACTCATCTCAACAACTGTAGTCAATGCTGCACGAATCAGACGCAAGCATTTCATGACAAGTCATTTTTCTACAATTGAAGCGAATCAGGATCTGAAACAAATTGTCAGCAAAGAAGCTGTCATAGCTGGACCTTATGCGCTGGCGATCACATTCCAGACAGACTTGCAATCATTGATTCATTTCTTTAATGGTTCACCCTCTGATTCAGATATGTTCTTAAACTATCCGATTACACATCTGGCAGTTGATGAATCAAACTGGCGAATAGCAGTTGAACAGTTTCCTGAACTTAAAGATCAAATCCCGATTGCCAGATACTGGATTCGTGATTATCGGGTGCAGTTGTTCAATGTAAGTCGTCTTTTTGGAAATACTAAGGCGCAAACATATCATTTATCGGCATATGAACAAGCAGTCTATTTATATCAAGACAATAAAATTGACTCGGCGTTTATAGCGCTTGGTAAGGTTCCTGATATCATCAATACTTCGAAATCTGCCGGATGGCTTTTCTCGCAATTATTCAAAAAACAGGAACAGCTCGATTATGCTCGAACGATGTTGACAGTGTTGGCTGATCGCTATCCAACTGATTTTTCACTACAACTGGAATGCGGACATTTCCTTCAGCAGATTGCCCTTGCCAGAAATGACAAAGCTTTGTTAGCACGTTCTGGAAAATACTTTGAACGGGCTGTTATATTAAATCCATATAGGGCAGAGTATGCCAACAGGCTGTTTGGTGAGACACTCAAACGGATGTCAAAATCTGCAAATGGCCACTCTCGTCCGTAAATCCGACATATGCTGTAACAATATTTAATAGTTTGCAGCTGAACTTTCAGAATCTTTATAAAAATCATCCGATAAATAGATTATCTTCTTGTTGACCGGACTGTCTGTCCCGTATAACCTATATCCTCGAGGAGGAGTATATGGATATTGGATTGATTTATTCCCAGAACGATCCTCGCCAGAAGAAGGCGTATGATTTTGTGAAACAGTTTGTGAAAGATCGCGGTATGTTGGCTCATCTGGTTTGTGAAGAACGCCCGGTCGATTCACCAACCTTTATCATTAATGGTTTTACTATCAAAGAGGAACGAACTATCCCACGAGAAGATTCCGATAAGATGTTCCCCTCCGTTGATGATATCGCCAGAATTTTAGACGAACACATTTGGTGTTTGTAACAAAATAAAAAGCCAGGAGCAAAATGCTCCTGGCTTTGTTTATTTAGATTTCCTGCGAAAGAATTTCTGCCTACCCGTTTACCTTTTCATCTAAGAACTTAATCACATCCTCGACTCGCATACGGGTCTGCTCCATCGTATCACGATCACGAAGCGTCATTGTTTCATCTTCTAACGTCTGACCATCAACAGTTAAACAGAACGGAGTGCCTGCTTCATCCTGGCGGGCATAACGACGGCCAACCGCGCCGGCTTCATCGTAGAAGACTTTGAATTTCTTCTTAAGTTCAGCACAAATCTTCTTCGCAGCTTCAGGCATGCCATCTTTTTTCACAAGTGGAAATACCGCCGCTTTGATTGGTGCAATCTTAGGTGACAATCTCAAGAAAACTCGCATATCACCTTTGACTTCCACCTCATCGTACGCATCAACCAAGCATGTCAAGATCGTTCGGTCACAGCCCGCCGATGTTTCAACAATGTACGGCAGGAACTTCTCGGTGAACCGTTCATCGAAATAACGAAGGTCTTTGCCGGTTGCTTCCATGTGACGACCCAGATCAAAATCAGTGCGGTTATGAACTCCTTCAAGCTCCTGCCATCCAAACGGATATTCATATTCGATATCGTAGGCAGCTTTGGCGTAGTGTGCGAGTTCATCATCTTTGTGTTCATGCCAACGAAGTTTCGACATGTTTATTCCGAGAGATTCATACCATGCCCAGCGTTGTTCACGCCAGTATTCAAACCATTTTTCATCTTCATCGGGATGAACAAAATACTGCATTTCCATCTGTTCAAACTCACGAGTACGGAAGATAAAGTTGCCCGGTGTGATTTCATTACGGAATGCTTTACCGATCTGTGCAATCCCGAATGGAATTTTCTGTCGTGATGAATTTTTAACATTCAGAAAATTAACATAAATCCCCTGTGCAGTTTCAGGACGCATATAAATAGTCGCTGACGAATCTTCAATCGGACCCATGAACGTCTTAAACATCAAATTGAAGTTACGTGCTTCGGTAAGTTCGCCACCACATTCAAGCGGTGTCTTGGATGGTTTGTTTCCACACCTACATTCTTCAAGCTTGTCTGCCCTAAAACGAGCTTTACATGTCTTGCAATCGATCATCGGATCAACAAACTCGTCAACATGCCCCGATACTTTCCATACTTCAGGATGCATCAAAATCGCCGCATCGAGACCTTCGATGTCGTCACGACGGTTAGTCATTGCATCCCACCAGAACGTTTTGATATTTCGTTTTAGTTCTGATCCGAGCGGACCGTAGTCCCAACATGAGGTTAGCCCACCGTAGAGTTCCGAGGAAGGGTAAACATATCCGCGCCGCTTGCACAGCGACACAATTTTTTCCATTGTATCATTCTTGTTTTTCTTAGCCATTGCTGTCTCACTATATATTGAATTGACTTTTTTTCAATTTTTCCAAAAACTCCAGCGACTTCAAATCCGATTTCATCCCGGAGTGATATTTGAGGAATTTTGTCAACACCTCAATTAGAACTGTTGCCTCTTCATATCCTATCGGCAAAGTTTCCGCCTCGCCCAGAGAGGCTCTTTGAAGCGTTCCAAGCAGGCGAGTGCTCTCGCCGGAAAGCTGAATATAGTATTCTCCCGGCTTTTGGCAAGCAGCACAAATCAGCCCGCCTCGTTCTGGGGAGAATAGTATTCTACTGCCCGATTTTTCGATCTCTTCTGATTTCTTGCCACAACCAGAACAGAATGAAACAGAGGGATGAAACCCTAATCCTGAGAGCAGGCGCATAAAAAAAGTAACAAAAACCGCAGGAAGGAAACGCTTTTCAGTTGATGAATTTTTTCCCAGAAAACTTAGAAAGTAGCCAAACAATGAGGGGTTGGCCTCTTGTTCGGGAAGAAGCATAAAGAGCAGTTCACAGGCTGCCGAGGCATACGCAAGCCGACCCAATTCCCCGTCACCGTCCAAACTAAATGTTTCCAGCGCAGTTGTATCTGAAATATATCCGGCAGATTCTTTTTTGGATTGGTAAAAAGTCACTTCGAGACGTGTAAACGGAAGGAGTCTCCCCCGTCGTGAAGCGATCCGACGTCCACCCTTATCGATCAAAGATATTCGACCGTATTCACGAGTGAAAAAATGAATTGTGCGCGAAGATTCTGACCAATTGAATGATTTGAGAATTACCGCTTCTGTTTTCTCCAGAGGCATCTTTGATTACTGCCCGCGATAGCGATAAATAGTCTCATTTTGACGAACCATATGAAACTGCGATCTGGCTATCTGCTCTATAAAGCTCCGGTCGTGCAACAATAGTTTGCGGACTCGGGTAGCATCAACAAGCTCGATTGTATAATGTCGATTTGCCTCGATAAGTGCGTTTTTCTCCATAGACAGACGAACAATTCGTGGGATACCATAGGTGCCAGACATCAGGGAATAAACAAAAAAGAGCGAGACGCCCCAAATTCCCCAATGAAGAAATCGACTTCGGGTACGGGCATTAGCACTCGAAAGTTTCTTCAAGAGAGAACCAGCCGGTGCAAATAGTGATGATTTTGGTTTTGCTCGTCTTGGCATAATGCATAAAAATGCCGTCTGCCTTACCACGCAACCTTAAAATTGAAATCTAATAAATTTAGAACATTCTAGGGAAGCGCAGAGGTGATGGGAGGTCGGTTTCATGGTAACTCAAAAGGTATCCGGACCGGTCATACTGGGCTTTTTCAACTGAGGCCATGCCATTTAGGAGCCAGCCTTTTTCATATTGTTTGAACATCAAAAATGTATAAATCAATTGCTGGCCATTGCGCCTTTTGATTTGACCCATGCCGGTAAATGTAAGACGGACATAGCCTAAGGACCTTTGAAGATCAACAAATGTCAAGGTGTCAAGCTCCGGCCAATTTACAAACTCAGTCTCAATGTACGATTTAAGAGAATGATAGCCATGCCTACGGCTTAATACTCTTAAGCTTTTCGCCTTTACTGGATCAAGAAAACTAAGAAAAGCTTCCATATCTTCAGAATTGGATGCTTGATGGGCATGATCAAATACTGAAATAAGAGAATCCGTGAGAACTACCTCATCAGCCGAACGTGAGAATAATTCACTACGTTTGTTCTCGTCCTGACGGCATCCACAGACCTGAGTTAGTAGTATTAAAATTGAGAATATTATTTTTGCCATTTACAGTTTACCAATTTTCAAGTAGTAGTTTTATCGGTAAAAAGGGTCAGTTCTCTTAATCTAACGTTTCTTGGGCTAAATTCGATCTTAGGCGCGTCGATATTATAAATGACGATAATCCTGACAAATAATATCGAAATGGGAAGTAAATCAATCTGTGGACAAATCGTTTGATGAAAAAGAAGCTCTAAGAATGCTTGCAGGTAAGACCGATCTGTTCGCTGAGCTACTCGAAATGTTTTTCTGTGAACGCAGTAAAATGCTGGAAAAAATAGAAGAGGCTATTGATTCTTATAACCCAAATTCTATCAGATTGACCGCTCATGCCATGAAAGGACCTCTCAATACTCTCAGTGCATCAAAGGCAGGCGCAATATGTAATCATATTGAAATATTGGCCGAGAAAAAAGAATTTAAGGATATAAGAAAAGTATTTACAGAATTGATCGAAGAGGTTGCGCAATTCGAAGAACAAGCGAAAAAATATCTTGAGAATGCATCGCCTGCGCCAAAAGAAAAGGAATTGAAATATGACAATTCTAATAGCCGACGATGATGCCATTACACGCAAAATCATAAAAGAGACTATCGAAGATTGGGGTCATGATGTTATCGTTGCTTCTGACGGACAGGAAGCACTTGATGCCTATAAAGCTGATCCAGAAATCAATGTTGCTATTCTTGACTGGATGATGCCTAACATGACAGGTCTGGAAGCCTGTGAAGAGATAAGAAAAATCGACCGTAAGCCATCTGCTTTTATATTGGTTCTCACCTCACGAACAAGCAAAAAAGATTTAGCAGATGCTCTCCATCGCGGTGCCGATGATTATGTTACAAAGCCTTTTGATCTGGCTGAACTACAAGCACGTATTGATGTTGGTTCACGATTGATTGATTTACAATTGGACCTTCAGACAAAAATCATTGAGCTCAAAGCTGCTCTTGAAGAAGTAAAACAGCTTCAGGGGATTATTCCTATGTGTGCCTGGTGTAAACGTATTCGTGATGATTCTGACTATTGGAGTTCGGTTGAAACATATATTTCAGAACATTCGGAAATTGAGTTTTCTCATGGTATATGCCCGGATTGTTTCGCCAAAGAAAAGAACGACGTAATAGGTATGGATAAAACTCCTACAGGTTGATTCTCTCTTTCAGACCACAACTGAACTTGATAGTTTGGTTTTCTTGCAATTCTTGTAAAACTATTCTACATCGATTGACCATTGATTCTGTTATCCTCATTCGCTATACTTCACCCATGAATCAAGAAGCAGGGGAAACTTAGAGGTGTTCAAGCAGAATGGATAAGGGATTTAAGAATCATTGGCTAAATACTACCTGGTTACTTTCTGTGCTTGGATTAGCAGCTCTAAGATTTTGGCAATTAGACGCAGACCCCGCATCTCACTATATCCGAACTGGTGCATCTCTTGTAACTGATCCTTACTACTATACATATTTCTCACGAAACGCTGTGCTTTTTGGTGATTGGCTTCCGTTTGATTACGACAGGTACAGTTATTTCATGTACTCCATAGTGTCCGGTTTTTCCTACATCATGTTCTCTCTTTTTGGTGTGTCCCGAGTAGTTGCACATCTTGCAGCCTTAATTTTGAATCTTACAGGAGTGTATTTATATCTTGTGGCAGTTTTTCCAAGCAAACGAGAGTTATGGTTCAAAATTACATTATTAGTCTTGCTTGCCAACCCGACCTTTCTGGTATGGAGCCGATACCCTATTTTGGAAAGCGGGTTAATGTTTTTAACCGGGCTCACATGTTTTATCTTTTTCAGATATGCTTCAAAATTGTGGGGACAATACCTAACAGGTGCCTGCCTCGCCTTAACAATTTTGATAGGGAAACTTCTCGGGGCAATACTTGTAATTCCAATTCTGGTAATTCTCTGGATCGACTTCCGGGAAAACTCCTGGCGTCCTGTTATCAATCTTCTGATCGGAGCTATAGCTGTTGGCGCAACTTATGTTTTGATATTTTTCGATGGCTCTTTGTCGGTGCTTACTTCCTATGCATCGGAAGTTCTTACTATGTACGGAAGCAGTTCAATTGATTTCAATATCACTACACTAACACACCGTTTCTTCAGTTATATTGCATCACCACAATTTTCTGAATACTCAAGCTACACAATAATAGCAGGATTATTGGGAATCATACTTTTCTTACTAAGATCTGATTGGCAGGATGAGTTAAAAAATAATCGTCAAATCATATTTGCTATCGTCTGGTTAATAGCATCATACCTGATACTCGCACCTCAAAACTATCGTCCTATGCGACACGCATTGACGTTGATCCTTCCAATCTCTCTTTTTGCCGGTTACTGTTTTTCTCAGTTAAAGAATTATGACATTGACCTAAGGCTCAGAAAGAATTTTGTAATTGCATCTATGATTTCAATTGCATCAGTAATGATTGTTATATTGATGATTGTGCCACAGGTTGAATACATGAATAGAATAGCATTTGCGGCAAGTAATTCTATCTGGTGGTTGCTGGCTGGATGCGGAGTTGTGGGACTGCTCTACCTGTTGTGCTATCGGAAAAATATTACAATCACACGGACTATCAGGTATGGTCTTATTATATGTTGGGCTTTAGGAATATCATGGCAGAATGGTCATCAACTCTGGTTGATATTTTCTTCCCCTAAGTATGAAATTAATCACATGAACAGCATGTTTAAAAACATTCTTACTTCTGAATCAGTTGTGTGTGGAAATTTTGCTCCTGCATTAACGTTCGACACTAAAGTAAAAGGTATTCTCGATTTCTTTGGTCCCATCAATGGTGACCCTGAGATGATTGAAAATAACAAGGTTACTCACTTGATTGCAAGTCGTCCAACGCTAATTAATAAGGGAGCATACTACCAATTAGAAGGTCAATGTGCCGAACAATACTTCTTGTCATTAAGAGGATCGCCAGTATCCTTTTGGCGAGTCAATAAAAGCTACAATAAGTCATTAAGTGCTTTTGATACTCTAAAATACACCGCTCAACAGGGCATGTTAAATGAAACTGTGTTATTTGGAAGAGAACTATTAAAACGTGATTCAACTAATGTCGCAATATGGAGAATGTACCTGTACGCTTTGCCACGAACTACGAATACAGTCAATGTAATTTCTGAGATTGAACGCTGTTCGAGAATTCTTGAAGATTGTTATCCTGCCCAATGGGTGCTTACAGAAGTGTCGGGACGACTTTACAAAGCAACCAATGATATACGATTTAAAAATTTGACTACAAAACATTTCAATTTAGCCAACCAATTGGACCCGGTCAAAGATATCACGATCCAGGACTTTTGGAATCTTGACTTGTAGTCATTCTTTCTTTTCTAACTTTCCTAATGCTCGATTCATAAAGAACTAACAAAACCCAAATTTATTATAACCGCATGAATAGCATGCCAATACAGCTAAGAGGCAGACCTTTTGGGGAGTTGTTAACATAAAAGTACTACAAATTCTGTTGATCCGTTTTTCTGTGTTTCGCCAATTGAAATTAGTACGTATCTTTGT
>JAUVAR010000238.1 GCA_030591625.1 Candidatus Zixiibacteriota bacterium | reverse complement strand
TGGTTGCTATACTCGGCCTTCTTGCTGGTCTCTCCTTTCATCTATTCGTTATTCCAATCGCCTCAATGGATCCGTTCTTGAACATGGGAAATCCTGACACTCTATCGAAATTTTGGGATTACGTTGCGTTAAAACAGCAAGGTGGAGGATTCTTAGTAAAGTTCTATCCTCGTAATTCAGAAATTATTAGTGTACAGATCGCTGATTTCATCAAAGCATTCTCCAACAATTTTTGCTCTTGGTCAGGAGGAAGTTCTATCCTCGGCCTATTCCCTATTATTCTTGGCTTGGTTGGATTTATTCAGAACTGGAGACAAGATCGACGATTGGCACTCGGACTTACGATATTATTCCTTCTCACATCAGTTGTAACAATAGCCTACTTTAATATTCCGGCCGACTATTTCAGGTCGCTTCATCGCCACTATATGCCAAGCATGATTCTGTTTTCATTCTGGATCGTGTATGGTGCTATATGGATGACAACCAAAGCGACAAAACTAAAAGGACAAGTTCGCACACCTGCAATTGTATACTCTTTGCTGTTTTTAGCAGCCTCTCCAGTTGGACAGCTGATCCGCAACTATGACGCAATGGATCAATCCGATAACTATTTCACTCATGAATATGCATACAATGTGTTAAACAGTCTACCCGAGAACGCTATCCTCTACACATCTGGTGACAACGACACATTTCCACTTTGGTACTTGCAAGAGGTCGAAAACGTTCGCCCCGACGTTACTGTCGTCAACCGCCCACTCAGCAATACACCGTTCTGGGTTTTACAACTGGTAGATCGTGACAAGAGCTTTCCTCTTAATCTCACAACTGAGGAAATAGAAAATCTTTCTGTTAGAGCTTGGTCAGATAGCACGATAGCAATTGCAACACCCGAAGATGTATCTGCATTTGGCCTGCCGGAGAATGTTATCCTCCCCGACTCAATTTATTATAATGTTAAACCGACTATTGCAGATAAATATCTTCTTCCGCAGGATTGGTTACTGCTTGATGTTATTTCAAATAACCGCTGGCAACGTCCGATTTGTTTTGCAGGCACTATGTCATTAGGTCGGCTTGAATGGTTGGGAACATGTTTAAGAAATGAAGGTTTTTACAGACGGCTTATACCTCAAGAGAACCCCTCCCCCAATATCGCGCTTCTGAGACATAATCTTATCGACCGAAACAATTTTAGAAGTTATAAGTTCTCAAACCCTGAAGTAGATGCAGTCTCCACTAACATAATGCGAGGTTTCTTTTTTGGACTTATGTCAATGGCGGATAACGCAAAACAGAATGGTGACATTAAAACGTGTGAAGAAATTCAACAGATAATACTCGAATGGCTTCCCCCGGATCAAGATTGGATTGACGAAAGATATCTTGACTATGCAAAAGCGATTTGTGCTGATAGTTCAGAGAGTTAAAAGAAAAACCATATTGTTGCATGCAACTGTATCCTACAGAGATCCTACTCGCTCTTTCAGTCGTTCGATCATTATTCGTTCGTCGGACTTTTTCATGCGACGGTGAGGAGTAGAAACAGTTGTTGAAAGAGGTGTGAGCTTTGACTCGTTATAAGACAAGGCATCGACGATCATCTCAATTTCAATATTGTACGAACGAAGTGCAACATCTGCAAACGTATCAGTTACATACAAGTCAACTTCACGGCGGTCGATCATCATGCCAGCATCAATGTTTTGATCGACGATATGAGTCGTAACACCTATCGGTTTGTTTTCGTATATCGCCCACTTGAGACAATCAAGCCCACGTACTTCAGGAAGCCATCCACCATGAACATTGATAACAGTATTGTTGGTCACAAAATCTTTGGGTAGTAACTGTGCGCCACCTATCAGTACAGTTTCATTTTCAAGCGACGGCAAACATTCGAGCTCTTCGTATTCAAAACCTAGTTGTTCACAAAATTGCCGTTGAGAGATATCCTCAGCTTTAGGAAACACACTATAGAGAGATTTGTGTTTTGAAATAAATGTAAACGGGAGTCCCATCACTCGGACTGCAATATCCCTATCTCTAAGACCTCTCAGAATATCCTGTGTCTTGCGATGCGGTATCAGATAAGTGAGGACAAAGGGCGTCATAGGTGTCTAAAAGACTGAGAATTTGAAATACTTACGCGGGTTCTCTTCGATATCTTCCACAAGCGAATTGATACGGGCCATCAGTTCGGCCACTTCGATATACAGCGTCGTGTCGTTGACCAACAGACCAAGTGAACCTTCGGCTGAGTTGATGCTTCCCATTATCGTATCGAGCTTCGATGTCGTTGATGCAAGATTATCATAAAGCTCAGGATCATTCATCAATTTACCAATCGTTCCGCTATTCTGTTGAACTTTATCGGCAAGTGATGAAATTGAGCCTGATAATTTTTCGAGAGACTCAACAACTGTGACCTGATTCTTTTGCAAGTCGCCAGTCAAGAGAGATAATCTGCCAAGTAGAGTTGTCAGGTCGGCGTATAGGGCATCATCTTTGGCCAGCTTACCAAATGTACCTTCTCCCCGGTTCATTCGCCCAAGTAGTGAATCTAAATTCCTTATAACTGAGCCAGTTGAAGCAACCGCATATTCCGCCTCTTTCATGACAGCTTTGGCATCGCCTGCATCTTTGGTGGGAACAATCCCTCCCTCTTCAATCTGCAGTGCTTCTCCAGGGTAGGGAATTATTTCGATATATTTGTCACCTAAGAATCCGATTGATCCAAGCAAGACTTCTGCTTTTACAGTCAATCGGGGCCAGACAGACTTTTTGACCGCACAGATAACTTCAACCTGCGCGAGTGAATCAATATTGACAAAATTGAGTGAGCGAACATTACCAACTTCGAGCCCCGACATCCAGACCGGAGACCCAAATACGAGACCATCAACATTTCTAAAGTAACAGGTAAATTCCTTTTTCGATTCGAAAATAGATGTTCCGCCGCCGGTGAATGATGCCCACAGAGCTATAGATGCAGCGATCACTATTAAAGTGCCGGTTTTAATTGAACTCCATGTAAGCTTAACTGATCTCTTCATATTTTATTCCAAATTCTTCTTATTCATAACTATCGAGATGTAACTTGTCATCAAGTTTCTTTTCTTCCAATAAACTTAAGCTTTCCTACTTCGGACAATGCCAGCCTGAATGGAGCCAGAAATTGCAACACTCTCAGGTCTCTACTTTCACGAAGGGCGTCCATATCACCATCAAACGCTATTTCTCCCTCCCATACAACTATAAACCTGTCAGCGATAACCAGCGCATCAGCAATTTGGTGGGTCACTACAATCGAAGAAATGCTCTTTTCACTTTGCAATTTTGTAATCAACTCTAAAACATTTTCTGTCATACTCGGATCAAGTCCGGTTGTTGGTTCATCGTAGAGCATTATTTTTGGATCAGTTGAAAGCAATGCCCGGCCAATCGCAACCCGTCGTTTTTGTCCACCCGAAAGGGACTCAGGCAATTTGTCGGCCACTTCTGATGCTCTCAGTCCGACAAATCCAAGCATCTGTTCGACCTTCATTGAAATTTCATCCCACTTCATATCAGTATGTTCGATCAGATAATAACCAACATTTTCACCGACAGTCATCGAATCAAAAAGTGCACCATCCTGAAAAACCATTCCAATTTGTTTTCTTAAGACACGCCGGTGTTTCTCTTTCATCTTGTTGATAATCTGGTTATCAATCAAAACTTCACCTTCCTGTGGATCAAGAAGTCCCAGAAGAAGTCTGAGAATAGTCGATTTTCCGGAGCCTGACGGTCCTAAAATAATTGCGGATTCAGAGTCAGCAACCTTAAATGAGATGTTGTTAAGCACCTGCTCATCACCGTATGCAAAGCTGACATTCTTAAGCTCAATCATTGGTACCCTTTCAAAATCGGTCCCACGATTTTAGTGATAACAAAACTAAGCACAAGAACCATTACAGAACTGGCAACAACCGAATCCGTTGTTGCTTTGCCAACACCTTTGGTTCCACCCTGCGATGAAAAACCTTTATAGCAGGCAATGAAAGCGATCACAAACGAGAAAGCGATCGGCTTTAAAAGCCCCATAAACATATTACCAAAGGTCATTTTAAATTTAACATTTGCCCAATAGAGAGTCGAAGTAACATTCGCAATCATAGTCGCAACAATCCAACCACCAATTATTGCTACTGCATCACAGATAATTGTTAAGAGTGGTGCCATTACTATCAGGGCTAAAAAGCGAGGGGCTGCAATTTTGGCTATTGGATCGATACCAAATGACCGCATCGCATCAAGCTGATTAGATGATTTCATCGCTCCAATCTCTGCCGTAATTCCGGCTGCGACTCGGGCTGCAATCATTAAGCCGGTCAAAGTAGGTCCAAGCTCACGAATAATAGCGAGACACATAACCCGCCCGAGATAGTCTTTCGCCCCAAATTTGGCCAATTCCTGAGAGAAAGCGAGTGCAAATCCCTGCCCTGAAACCATGCC
>JAUVAR010000306.1 GCA_030591625.1 Candidatus Zixiibacteriota bacterium | reverse complement strand
GGGTCGGCGGACTGCAACGCAGCCCAATGATGAGTAGTTCAGTAGTGACAGTTATTGATGCCAGATACAAACGTAGCAATCATCTCGCGTTGGCCACGAGTAAGTGGAGATTCGCCCATCATGATGGCGCGAAAGAATGCAATGTGTGCATCAAGTACCGGTGGGTTTGGTCCGGCAATACGCACAACATTGGCAGGTGTGTTTGATGGGCCGGAATATTGTTCGTAGAGTTTCTTTAACTCGGGTGAGGCATCGTCGTATTCAATGTAATCGATAAAGGCCATACTTTATTTTCCTGCTCTGAAATATTGCGCAAGTCGTTCGACATAAGATTTAAGATCGTTCATTTCGTCACCTGATGGAATAAGTCTGGCGCGGAATTCTTCTTCGAACACTTTTAGTTTTAGTCCTGACAGACGAGCTGCCACAAGTTTGGTGCCTTCGCCGCCCCATCCGTACGATCCAAAGACTGCCGCCTTCTTGCCGATTGAATAGACGGTAGAGAAATGCATCGTCAGATCCCAAATCGGTTTGACGGCATCACCGTTGAAAGTTGGTGTGCCGATCATGATCGCTTTGCTTGACTCGATCAACTCTTTCACACGGTCGCTTTCAACGTTAGTTGCATCAACGAGCACAGGTGTGAAGTTTTGATTTGTTAGTTCGTCCGCCATACCGATCGCCAATTTTTCGGTGTTGCCGTAGTTGGAGGCGTAGAAGATTGAAATTTGTTCACTTCCTTCGGATTTGTCGGCGGTCCATTCCTTGTACTTATCGATAATTGAACGTGCATTCTTTCTAAAGAGTGGGCCATGCGAGGTGGCAATCATTTCTATTTCATGATCATCGAGCTTCAGAAGATTGCGTCGAATGAAACCTGAGAATGGTCGCATGATGCAATCCCAATAGTAATAAATCTGATGATCGAGATCGACTTCGGCTGGTACTTCATCCGCCCACAATGTTTCGGAACAGACATGCGCCGCGAAGCCATCGTTGGAAAATAGTATTTTGTCTTCGGCAAGATATTCCATCATCGTGTCGGGCCAGTGCATGTATGGCATCAGGCGGAAAGTCAATGTTTTGCCACCGAGGTCAAGTTCGTGTTTGTCTTTTACACCTGTTAGGTCGGCCTCGCAATTGATGACAGCCTTTACGTACGGTACAGCAGTTGCCGAAGCAATCAATTTGATATTGGGGTTACGTTCAAGCAGGGCGGGGATTGCACCGGAGTGATCCGGCTCGGTATGGTTTACTATCAAATAGTCGATCTTGTCGATTGGGATGATTTCTTCAATGTTGGCAAAAAACTGGTCGGTGAATTCTTTTTTTACTGCGTCGATCAAGGCGACTTTTTCACCGATTACAAGATACGAATTATAGGTGGTGCCATATTCGGTTGGCATTGTGATGTCGAATATTTTAAGGTCGGGGTCTTGTACTCCGACTTCGTAAACGTTTTCAGATATTTTTATAGCGCTCATTATTCCTCACTTGGTTTTGAGGAATATAGCGAAAAGAGAAGGTTGCACAAGTAGCAGACTGAACGAATCAGTCTGCTGTCATGAATTCTAATATGAGAGGCTCAAGGTCGGTTTTGTCGGTTACTATCTTTGTCTGGAGCATCGCAGTGTCTGATACTTCTTTGAATTTCAAGAACTCTTCAGACTCAAAAGCTTCGGCCAGATCAAATATAATTGTCGGTTTGGTTGCGCCATCATATATTTGCTCAACTTCGCGGTAGTCCATAGCGTAACCTGAGCGAATGCCATACCACCAGAAAAATAGTGAGTTATAGAATGGAAGCCAGTAACTGTCATGCTCCGCACGATACATATTAACCATTCGATTGGTAGTGATATATGGTTTGACCGCTATAACACGGTCGATGCGGGTTTCGTCGATTGCCGCGATCAGAACTGCATCGGCACCGATAGAGAATCCGATAGTGGTGACAGGATGACTGATCTTTCCTCGCAGATCGAGATATGCGATAAGTTCGATAAGATCAAGAGCTTCGAGTTGGCCATCACCGTGGTATTTTCCGGTTGAATAGCCGGATGCTCTTTGATCGTAGGCAATTACTGCAAATCCTGATTCATGAAGCGTCTTGCTGAGCTCTATAAGAGATGACCTGTCGGCGCGCTCATCATGTAGAAGAATCGCTGTGCCACGATTTATTTTTGTTGAGTCAGCTTCTATAGAGTCGACTATAGCAGGAATATACAACCCGGCTATTTTGGTGATACCATCTGTCTCGACCGTAAAGGTGTCGGCGGGGATTTCTGCCTCGACAAATAGGGTTGAGTTGTTGACCGCGAGTGAATCAACGTTGAATTCATCAATATCGATTCGACCGGTGATAGCTTTGGTACGATTCATTGGGTAGCAGACAAGCATAAAGCTTAGAATGCCAACTACGACCAGGAATATGACAATTTGTAAAATCTCTTTAGTTGTTTCGGACATTATTTTGCCCATAGCGATAAATCCTCCAGTTTCAGTATCGGAACATCGGCACAGGACATTATCAAGTCAACTCAAAAATATCGGGGCACATTGGGGGCTGCTTCGCTTGACAATAGCGGGATGTGTCCATATTATACGCTCAGGAGGAGAGTTATGAAAAGGCTAATTGGACTGTTTTGTGTGGCAACTTTGCTTGCAGGTGTAATGTGGGCATGTGGGGATGAAGATTCGATAGTGAATACCGATCCGGGGACTCAGCCTCTAATCCCGGGGGAGCTGTTTCATTTAAATACTGATTTGTATTATCGGTATGTTTCCTGGAATAACTTTCTAAAGCTGTACAAAGAACCGTATGTTACGGGTGAAAAGGTATTGGGGGAGCCGTTTGTAGATGTCAACAGGAATGGCATATTTGAACGGGGCATAGATCGCTTCAATATGGTTCCTCAAAGGTGTGATTCAACGATCCCCTATGATACTCTTTATGTAGTCTGTATTATACCTGGTGTTGTTGGTTGTGATTCAGTAGAATTTGTAAGTGCAGGTGACTCTTATGATTACATTGTTCTATACAGAGATTGCAATGATGATCTAAATCGCAATGGAAAGTATGATCCGCCTGGTTCTGATTGGTCGCAAGGCCTTCCATTCGATGACTTAAACGGTAATGGGGAGTATGACCGAGAAGACTTCGGCGAGCGTGGGTATGAAGATGGATTTCCGTTTGTTGATCTGAATCAGAACGGGAGCTATGATACATCTTTGGAGCTAAGCTATAATCTCTTCCGGTTTGAGTCTCGAGCAACATCCGAATTTCCGTTCAGGTTTTGGCAAAGGATATTGTCCGACAATTCGTATCGACAAGTATATAGCTATATTTCGGATTCCGGTAGCAGTTATTACAACGAT
>JAUVAR010000016.1 GCA_030591625.1 Candidatus Zixiibacteriota bacterium | reverse complement strand
GCAAACTTCGTTTCCGGGGCATCAATCGCCTGAAGTTTTACATCAGCTCCCTGATCCAGCAAATACTGACAAATCTTCATCGCATGCGAACGTTCTTCCTCAGCCTGCGCTGTGTACCAGGCAGCAAATCCTTTATATGCCATCGCATCAAGCGCAAACGACATCGACTGATAAAGCCAGAACGAAAAGAATTCATTTTTAACCTGTTCATTCAAACGTTCAGCCATCTTCTTGGAAATCATCATTTTGTCCACTCCTTATTTTCAATTTCATTCTGTTCATTATTAACTCGAACGACAAAGAGTCGCTTGGGGTTCCGCAATCTCTATTCAATGTGACAAAAAATCAAGAAGATATTAATAACTTTAATAAATGCATGCACAAAAACCACACCAACTGAAAACCAATTTCAATTGAACGATTTAATTTGGATAAATATAGTCTTTGTAGAGGGATTTATTTTAGGAGGACCAATTTCTTTGTCACCGCAGAACGGCCATAAACAAAGCGATAGAAATATACACCCGAGGAAACAGCCTCACCCCAAGAGGTCTTGCCATCCCAGATAACTGACCCAACCCCGGCAGGTGCATCAGAAAGATTGAAGGAGCGAACTTCTCGTCCAAGTAGATTATATATTTTAAGCTGAGCATCTGCTCTCTCTGGGATATAGTATTCAATCGTCGTTGTTGCATTAAAAGGGTTGGGGTAATTTTGTTGCAGCAAATAGTCATCCGGTAGAGCTTGAGGTCTTTCGTCAACCGGGGTCATTTGATCGGTTGTTACTTTCCAAATGTAAATATCCGAACCACCGGAAGAATATGAATATGTCTGACCAACAATAACACACCCCTTATTTTCAAGCATGATCGACTTACAGAAATCAGAGTTACTTCCCCCGCCCGTCAAACTCCATTTTTCATTCCCAAGAGTATCCAAACATGCAACCCAGGCATCAATTTTCCCATGCCCGAATGATTCGGTTGTACCGCCAATAATAAATGAACCATCCATCGCCTGTTGGATAGAATACCCTCGTTCATCTTTTGCTCCACCGAATGTCTGTTGCCATTGTTGATTCCCGAGAGAATCTATTTTTAATAGATAAACATCTGAGTACCCGGCTCCAAACGAAGATGTCCACCCAACTATTACAAATCCTGAGTCTGCAGTTGTTTCGAGCGAGTAACCAAAATCTGACTTTGCTCCACCCAGAATCGACGTCCAGAGCGAGTCACCGTTTTGATCTGTTTTGAGCAGATAAATCGAAGAGTAACCGGTTCCAAATGATCCAGTTGATCCAACAAGTACATACCCACCATCCGGACAGACTCTGACAGCGTAACCTGATTCACCTCCGGCTCCACCATATGTTCGTGCCCAAAGAGAATCACCGACATTGTTGATTTTGAATAACCAGGTATCGTCGTACCCGGCGCCCGACGATGCAGTCGTTCCACCAATTATAAATCCACCGTCCGATGTTTTTCGAATCGAACGTCCTTCATCTTTCGATGAACCACCGTATGTCTTTTGCCATTCAAACTGTCCAATCGAATCTACTTTATAGATGTAAAGATCAGACATACCGTTACCATACGAATATGTCGCTCCAACTATAATAAACCCATGATCTGAAGTCTCAACAAGATCATACCCATAATCTGCATCAGGTCCACCGTAGGCGTGGCTCCAGATTGTATCACCGAACGTATTAAGCTTTAGAAGATATAAATCATGATCACCTGATCCATAGGAGAATGTTGAACCGAGTACAACATAGTTACCATCCGAGGCTATGCAGCTTGAGTAGCCGGTCTCATTGTACAATCCACCATAGCTTACTTCCCAGCTTAATTCCTGACTGTCAATTTCTGACAGAGGTATAAACGCCAGGCTGAGCAAGATCAGTCTGAGAATCAGTTTTTGGCCGTTTGGCCATAATTTTAAAATCCTATTTCGCATGACTGTATAATTTTTGAACAGTCTCCTTCATCATCTTTGTCGGCCATCACACAGCACTAATTAACCAATTTTGGTACTTTTTATTGCTTCTCGACTGTTTCATTTCGGAATCCTGACCATCCCCGATCTGTGGGGATAAAGCCACATTTAGCCTCTCAATCGGCCTTCAATAACGACTCACCAGCGCCCCCAATCGTTTCAACAACAACGAGTTAACGCAACACGTCCATCTCTGGCATGGCCGTTGCAATTAGTCTGTTTCAGTGAACATCTGGTAATTGGACCAATGGAGGAAAATATGTCGAATAAAACCAATATATCGGCGATAACGCTTCTATTTAGCCTTTTGATTATGGCTGGTGGAGTGGTCGCTCAAGAAAGTGCTACAATTCAGGCAACTGCCAATGTCTCCACTTCGCTGGCGATAAATGGCACCCAAAATCTGCGCTTCGGGGTGGTTACACCCGGAGTCAACAAAGCGGTCAATAAAACAACCGCCGGTGAATCGGGTGAATGGTCGATCACAGGAACACCGGGAGCGGAAATATCTATAACATTTACGCTGCCTGATTCTTTGCAACATACCACTAACCCCACCTGGATGAATCTTGCATTTTCAGCAACCGATGTCTCCTACTCGGATGGCACCGGCTCGCAGGTAGGACCGACAGGCGTACTTAATCCTAATGCAGGTAACGCCGAACGTATCGGTGCAGGCGGGATAATGACTATATGGATTGGCGGAACTGTGTTTCCATCGGTTGCTCAAGGTGGTGGACCTTATTCATCTGATGTCATGCTGACTATCGCCTACACAGGATCGTGAAATCAAGCCCGACGGAGAGATTGTCTCATTCGGGTAACAACCAAATTGTGGCTAATATAAATAATTAGCCTGACTTTTTTTCCCTGCAAAACGCATAGCGTCCTGCAAGCTTTCTGCGTTATTGGAGTGATAAAAAACGGCATAAATGAGATCAACTTCAGACCTCTCTCACCCGCATGGAACATCCAGACCAATCACATCGCTTCAACACACAACATTTTTGTTTGCTTTCATGGCTTCCAAACCTACCTTAAGACTAATCGACATCTTGGACAGGCAAAGTAAATCTTACGAGGTTCTAGCTTATGTCAGCAGATGAATCACAGAATGATCGGACCAAGACCCATGTCGTCCTAATCAAAGGGACGATGGTATCGCATTATCGGATTATCGAGAAAATCGGTGCCGGTGGAATGGGTGATGTTTATCTGGCAGAAGATACAGAGCTTGATCGCAAGGTTGCCTTAAAGTTTCTCCCTCCCCATCTCTGTCAGGACGAGGACTGTCGCAAGCGTTTCAAGCGTGAAGCACAAGCAGTAGCCAAGTTGAATCATCCGAACATAGTTACGATACACGAAGTTGCTGAGCATAGTGGACGACCGTTCTTTGCTATGGAGTTGGTCGAGGGTCAATCGCTGAGCGAACTGGCCAGAGGGAAAGAGCTGGGGGTTGACAGGATAATCGAGTTGGCAATACAGATATGTGACGGCTTGAGCGCCGCTCATGATAAGAAAGTTTTTCATCGTGATATAAAACCTTCCAATATCGTAATCGATGCTTACGGGCGACCAAAGATACTTGATTTCGGATTAGCAGCAATTCAGGGTGGAGAACATCTCACTAAAACCGGTTCTACACTTGGAACTGTACGGTACATGTCTCCTGAGCACATTCAAGGACAGGGGGTGGATCATCGTTCAGATTTGTTCTCACTTGGAGTTGTTCTGTACGAGCTGATCTCAGGCCGCACCCCGTTTGAGAAAGATAATGATGCAGCAACCTTGAAGGCTATCACCCTGGAGAATCCGGAACCATTAGCCCGATACAAATCAGACATCCCCGATGAACTCCAACGCACAGTCTCTAAATTGTTGGAAAAAGATCCCACCCTTCGTTACCAACATGCCGATGGTGCCCTCAGCGATCTCAAACGTTTGATCACTCCAACTCAGAGTTCAATAATCATAGCACCAACAAAGAAAAATAGTTGGCCTTTTGCAATAACCGGTCTTGTTATCGTTGCAGCCCTCGTTGTAGGCGGAATCAAGTTTTGGCCTGCTGACAATTCTGCACAAATGAACCCTGCTACTCAAGAGCGAAAGATGCTGGCTGTTCTACCGTTTGAAAATCTTGGCGATCCAGAAGATGAGTATTTTGCAGATGGCATAACAGACGAAATCACTTCTCGACTGGCCAAACTTAAGGGACTCGGAGTCATTTCGCGTACCAGCGCAATGCGGTATAAGGGTGCCAGTAAAAGCCTCCGGGAGATCGGTAGTGAACTCGGTGTAGACTACATTCTGGAGGGAACTATCAGGTGGGACAAAGCTGGTGAAGTCGATAGAATTCGAATTACTCCTCAGTTGATTGAAGTCTCTGAAGATAGACATTTATGGGCTGATAACTACGAGCGATCCCTTACTCAGGTTTTCGTCATTCAGTCTGATATTGCGGCGCAGATTGCTGAAGCCCTGCATGTAACATTGCTCGGTTCAGAACAATCGGCCATCTCGAGTTGGCCTACAGAGAATATGAAAGCATATGATTATTATCTCAAAGGTCGTGACTTTGTTAACCGAGATGAATCAGAACTACGGGCTGAAGAGATGTTTGAGAAGGCAATTGAACTTGATTCCTCCTTTGCGCTGGCATACGCGGATTTGTCACACTTGCATTCCCATATTTACTGGATAGCAATCGATCAGACTCCCGAACGGATTGAGTCAGCCAGAACCTGCGCTGAAAAAGCTCTTGAGCTTGCCCCGGATTTGGCAGAAGGTCATCTCGCACTCGGTTATTATCACTATTACGGTAGCAGAGACTACGAGCAGGCACTTGAGGAATTCAATATTGCTCTTAAAAATCAGCCAAATAATAGTGATTTACTCGCAGCTGTTGGCTATGTAAAGAGGCGACAAGGGAAGTGGATAGAAGCATACGATCTTCTCAGAAAAAGCATGAAGCTTGACCCTACTTCTGCAATGAAACCTTTCAACTATGCTCAAGTCTGTGGCACCTTAGGAAAATATCAGGAAGTTGTGGAGGTGTGTAATCAGGTTATTGATATAAACCCAAACTTCTCAATGGCTTGGGGACTCAAAGTTATGACACTCGGCCTTCATATGGGAGACACTGCCAGTGCGAGAGTAGTGGTAGCTGAAGCAGAAACACGTCTAAGCCGATCGAATATACCATACTTATTCTGGCATTATGATGTATCTGTTGGAGATTTTGAATCTGCTCTTCAAAGAGAAGCGCGAAGTATCGACACTATCAGAACAGCAAAAGATAGTGGCAACTATTACATCCATTATGCTACAATATACTCAATGGCTGGTGATTCAATTATTGGTAAATCGTATTATGATTCTGTCAGCATCTGTTTGGAAAAAGCTATTAAAACTGATTCGGTTTTGGGACATTATCCAGATATAAAAATGACCCTGGCCAAAGCGTATGCTGGTTTAGGTCGTAATGTGGATGCCATCAAACTTGAAGAAGAAGCTGTTGAATTATTGCCACGAACAAAGGATGCATATTCTGGCACAATTCTACTAAGGGACCTTAGTATTGTAAATATGATGATAGGAGAATTCAACACTTCGATAGATTATATTGACACCCTTCTGTCGATACCATCACACTTGAACATTTCTTTCGTAAAACTGCATCCGGGATTCAACTCCATTCGCAACCAACCACGCTTTGAAGCCCTCCTGGAAAAGTACGACACTACTTATTCAAAACAACAATAGACAAAGCTATCTTAGCTATTGACTGCCGTCAGCAAAACAGATACGGTCTTTACTTTCAGAAGTCCAATACCATCTTGACAGATTCGGGTTTTAAGTTATCTTTAAAGAGTACCCACAAACCTGCTCACAAGGACCAAAATGCTAAACAGACTTGCTCTTTACATTATTATAAGCTCTACACTACTATTAATAGTGACAACTGTTTCGGCAGATACCAAAACCATTAGCAAATCCGGTTCAATCCAGGCAACTGCCACAGTTATAAATCCTGCCGGTATAACAACTCTCCCCCGTCGCCCTGCCCAAAATCTGGCTACCTCTGAATCTAATATGATGCATCTAAAACTGGCTGAATCACTCGCTTTCAATCTTCCCAAAGGAAGCAGTATGATTCTCAATCTCAAGACAGACAGATTCCAAACTCAGACTATTCTTTCTCAATTAAACCAGCCGGGCAAACTAAATATCAAGTACGAAGAAGGTCGCGCAATTATTCTTATTAATGATATTCGCGCAGCTTTGCCATTAGAAACAAGCGAGTTGGTAGTTACGGTCATTCCGGCAGATATCTAAAGTTAGTATAATTGAAGTTGACCTGGGGGCTCCAATAGCTTTATCATTTCTATATGAACAGGCATCTGATAATCTATTTAGCAGTGATTTTGCTAATCCTAACAGGCGGTAATGCTTCGGCGCAGCTTGTAACAGCCAACAATAATCTTGTTTTTGGCAATGTCTTCCCCGGTATCCCCAAAGCTGTGGACAAAGCAACGGCCGGAGGTGCAGCCGAGTTTTTCATTACCGGAACGGCAGGTGATGAAGTAGCTATAGATTTTGATCTCCCCAAATATCTGGCTGGTTCCGGTTTCACAATGAGGACAGTCTTCTTAGAGACTGATTGTGCTCTTGATTCGAGTGCATCACCCAGTCAAAGTACACCCGGAGCCGATGATTTAGACCCATGGCAAACTATCAATTACCGGATCGGATCGAGTGGGTTAACTGTCTGGCTCGGTGGTATGCTAATCCCCCAGATGGGTCAGCCACCAGGTGCCTATACCGCTATTGTGACGATTACTGTTTCATATACCGGAAACTAATATGGGGATCTCCCCTCTGTTTGTTCATTCTTAAATCAGATTGCTGATTTCAGTCCCATTATTGAGCTATATCGATTAACCGCTTCGTACATCAGGGCGAATACTGGATATAGATAAGATAATATT
The DNA here is from genome assembly GCA_030591625.1 of Candidatus Zixiibacteriota bacterium. Classification (GTDB taxonomy): domain Bacteria; phylum Zixibacteria; class MSB-5A5; order GN15; family FEB-12. The sequence continues at coordinate 11,212 of JAUVAR010000016.1, read as the reverse complement.
ATGTCAAAAGATAAACAGAACATATATGGAGCAAACAATGAACGGTAACCAAAAACACAGACAGCTTAATACTCCGTTAAGACTGATTCTGGTGTTGCTTCTGACTCTGGTCGCTCAGCCGACCTCAGCGCAGGATGTAGCCAACGGTTCTGCAACAGCTACAGTACAAGCTGCTTTAGTTGTCACAGCAGTCAACTCCCTTATTTTCGGAAACGTTATGCAGGGTGTATCCAAAACAGTTGCAAATAATGTCGATGCAAATTCAGGACAGTTCTCTATCGTAGGACAAGGATCTGCAGGTATTTCAGCCTATATGGCTTTGCCTGCCTATATGGCTCTCGCCGATGGCTCTGACCGTATGGTGATCGCTTTTTCTCCAACAGATGCGACCGTCGATTCGACAGTTGCTACACCTGCAACCGCAGTTGGTGCCGATGGATGGATTAATCAGAATCCCGCCAACCTGGGCGCACTCGCAACTGTAGTAGGTGCAGCCGGACAGACTAATATTTATCTTGGTGGCAAAGTCACACCTTCAGTTGACCAAAAAGCTGGTGCATATACAGCCGATATTATCTTAACTGTCGCATACAATGGAACCTGATTTTCAGGTCCTTATATATAGTAGTATATAGCGAGGAGCCAAAAGCTTCTCGCTTTTTTATGTCTAATATCCTGACCCGCATAGAGTTAAGCATATCGCGAAAGCCTGCTGATATCTGAATTTTAATTATCTCAGATCAGCTCGACCGCACTCTATTGGAGCATTGGCATATTGAGTTGGAAAAATCCTATTAATCATGTTTCAGGTGTTAAGATTTTGCACTGTATGACGATTATACAAGTAACACGAAAGTGAATAAACATTTGAATTAGCGGGGTCACTTCAAGTGCTCTGCACATATTGGAGATAAACATGAGCAAGCTATCAACACCATTAATGGTTGTACGATTCGCATTAGTAGCCGTCCTGGTTATTCTTGTTGGTTCGTCTGGTGTTCTGGCTCAGGACGTTGCAGTTGGATCTGCTACAGCGACAGTTCAGGCTGTTTTAGCTGTAACCGCAACAGCGGCGCTCGCCTTCGGAACTGTTTACCAGGGTATTCCCAAGTCAATCGCAAATAATAATGCATCGGCTGGAATTTACACAATTGCAGGACAGGGTGGAGCTGGAGTATCTGTTTACATGCAGCTTCCTGACTACCTGAATACATCAACTGGCGATGATCGTATGGTTGTTTCATTCAGCACTTCCGATGCATCAATGGATTCGACCAATAACGTTGATCCTGCAAGTTTCGGTTCAGGTTGGCAGAACACTAACCCCCATACTTTCCCATCAGCTGCCACAGTTGGCACAGTTGGACAAAACCAGAGTGCGATATTCCTGGGTGGTAAGGTTATTCCATCAGTCGATCAGGCAGCAGGTGCCTATACGGCTGATATAATTTTAACAGTAGCATATAATGGCTCTTAACATAATAAATAATAGTACTAAACATACAGGTGAAACAAAGGTTTTGCCGAAGGGGTTTAAGGATGTTTTATAACTCAAGGACGAAAACATTATCGCTGGTCACGATCCTTGTCATACTGCTGGTTTCCTACTCTGCAGTAATGGCTCAGGATGTTGCCAACGGTTCGGCTACTGCAACAGTGCAGGCTGCACTAGTAGTTACTGCTCCATCTGCTTTGGCTTTTGGAACAGTTTATCAGGGCGTGCCTACATCAATCGCCAACAACTTGGCTGCTGCTGGACGTTTCCTGATAACTGGTCAAGGCATTTCAGGAGTATCCTGCTACATGCAATTGCCGGATTATCTTTCAACTTCTACTGGCGATGATCGTATGGTCGTTTCCTTCTCATCTACTGATGCATCGGTTGACTCCACCGGTAATGTCGATCCAACTTCATTTGGAACAGGCTGGCAGAATACTGATCCACACAACATTCCAGCTGCTACTGCAGTTGGTGGTGGCGGAACAACAAATATCTTCCTGGGTGGTGGTGTAATACCATCAGTTGACCAGGCAGCAGGTGCATATACGGCCGACATTATATTGACCGTAGCCTATAATGGCACCTAATTAGAAGTATAGCTAATTAAGCTAAAAGTTAGTCTTCACGGAGCCTGCAAGGATTGCCGGGTCCGTGAAGATATTTTGCTAACATAACATAGGATGAATAAAAAATGAAAAAGATTGACCACAACCCTTGCCGCCATAATTGGCCGTTCAAGGGCATCTTGCTGTCTGCCCTTATAGTTATTTTCTCACTCTCTGATGTTATGGCCGGAGTACTTGTATCACCGACTGTAATTTTCCTCTCCAATCGTTCCCGGACAGGTCGAATGACTGTTCAGAATCCGACCGACACCAAGCAGGAAGTAACAGTAAGATTTTCGTTTGGGCTTCCCGAATCAGATTCACTTGGTAATATTCGAGTAAACCTTAATGACTCTATAAGTACTGATCCAAATTCAGCTCTTGGATGGCTCAAAGCATTTCCACGTAAAATGAACGTTGAACCGAATGCAACTCAAATCATCAGATTTGTTGCTTCACCACCTAAGGAAATCCCCGATGGTGAATATTGGGCACGTGTTATTGTTCGTGCAAGAGCAGCAGAAACAGAGATACCATCAGCAACCGACGAGAATGCAATCACAACCAGACTAAACATGGTTATGCAAACTGCTATCATGTTGAAATTCCGTCAGGGTGAACTTGTCTCCCAGATAGAAGTTACTGATTTGCAAGCTACTCCGACGCCAGAGAATGTCGAAGTGATGGTTGATATCTCCAGTAAAGGAACTGCGTCATATATTGGTATGCTGCATTGCCGTCTTCTGGATGCCAACAACAATGAAATCAGCAAGACAGCAACTCAACTGGCTGTTTATCATGATATTCGTCGTCGCTTGAATCTCCCTCTTAAGGGAAATGATTTCAAGAAGCCATTCCAGATTGAGCTGTATATCACCAATAAAGGTCGCAATGATATCGCTGCGGAAGATATGATTTCCGGCAACGAAGTGACTTTGACACAGACTGTCGACTAATTTCGAATTTCTCAGAAATCGAAAATTATAGAGTTCTAAAGTTGCCATGGAAAGGTATCACAATCATAAAAACCCTTCGGGTCCAAAAGCATTTTGGCTGACCATTTTGCTGCTTCTCACCTTATGCTCTGTTTCCAGTGCTCAGGAGAGACCAGTCTTTGAAGAAATCGTTATATCGCTGGAAGTACCCCGCCTGCTCTCTGTCGATATCTTCGTTCAGTATGATGGTAATACTGTATTTGTTCCGATCATTGATATTTTCACAGCACTCGAATTCAACGTCTCCCCAAACTTTGACACCAAAGTTATTTCCGGTTTTATTCAAAATGAAAAAAACAAATTCTATATCGATCTTAACACACTAAAGATTGAAACCGATCAGGGCGACTATCACCTGCTTCCGTCAGAATATTATCTCGGTCAGACAGACCTCTATATCAAAGTTGATTTGTATGAACAGATATTTGGCATCAAGACAGTCTTTGATTTTTCCAACCTTACAGTCAGCATTCCATTTTCAAATGAATTTCCTGCATATCAACGTCTCAAACGTAAATCTCAACGCAAAAAATTGGCAGTAAAAAAAGAAGCTCTCAAAGATATCAGACATCTGACTCAGGAACGAGAACTCATCAATGGAGCTGTGATTGATTGGACCCTTGGAACCAACCCACTCGATAAGAACGGACAGCATTATACACTATCAACAGGTAGTGTTATTGGAGGCGGCGATCTTTACCTCAATGCTGCCGGGCGTACTCAAACCAAATTTGATTTGGACCAGTTTACATACAAGTGGCATTACTATTTACAGAAAGCGCCATACCTGACTCAAGTCGATCTGGGACATCATTATTCTCCAGGTGCTCTGGGACACCTATCAAATGGGATGTCTCTTACCAACCGACCACAAGTCAGACGAAAGTTTTTTCAGACAACCGAAGTATCAGGTTATATCGGAGCGAATTGGGAAGTTGAACTCTGGGTTGACAATAAATTAACTGACTATATTAAAACCGATGCCAAAGGTGACTATTCTTTCACTATTGATATTTTCTATGGGTCATCAGTAATTGAATTGAAAATGTATGGTCCCAATGGCGAACTAAAAACCGAGGAACGATTCTTCCGTGTCCCGTATAACCTGATTCCCAAAAATAAGATTGAATACAATTTGTCATTGGGAAGATCAGAAGTAAACGGTATTTCCGGTAACTACGCTCAAAACTCAACCTATTACGGAATCCTCGACAGAATGACTGCCGGTTTAAGCATTGACCTTCCTATCTCTTCGACCTCAGGTGAGAAACCAACTCTTGCTACTGAAATCACCGGGCAACCTACAAATAATATTACTTTATCTGGTACGTTTTCACCGAACAATAAGGCTGAGGGTAGTTTCAATTTCAACCTGCCTTCGATAATCAATGCCAACGGTAACTTCTCAAAGTATTTTGTGAATCCGGTCCTCAATCCTATTGAACAAGTTTACCGAGCCCAACTGGCTCTTTCTGCTCCCCTGCGAATCGGTGATCATTACTTTGGTCTAAGGTATTATGTAGTTTTCGACAAGATAAGAAACAGTAATAGTATGAATATGAATTATGGCTTTACTGCCGGATTACCGATTATTCATATCAATTATATTGGACGCTACAAACAAACAAAGGCAGAAAATATAACTTTAAATTCAATGTCTAGCCAACTCCTCTTATCACCACGAGTTGTGCGGTGGTTGCGTCCTCAGTTGAGATTTGATTTTGATCATACCAACAATCGGTTCGATAAAATTGGTGCCTACCTCAATCGCAGACTATTTCGTACCGGACAGGTTAGCCTTTCATGGGAACACAATGTCTTTGCGAAAACAAATTCTATAATGTTGACATTCAATTTCCTCTTCCCCTTTGCTCATGTCAGTGCAAGAACGATGCGTACATCGGGATATGTCAGTATGAACCAGATTATGCGTGGATCGGTCAAGTATGATCAAACCAATCATAGTGTTATTTTTGATCGCAAGAATTCTGTCGGATACGGTTCCGCAGTGGTCAGGCCATTCCTGGATTTAAACTACAACGGCTACAAAGATCTTGGCGAAGAAGAACTCCCCAACCTGCGAGCAAAAGTTTCAGGTGTTTCTGGATTACCACGTGGGGAAGCAGGCAACCGTATATATTATTACGATCGTCTGCGTCCGTACGATCCATACATGGTACAGATTGATAAATATTCTCTCGATGATCCAATGCTAAAACCAACTAATGAAAATTTTGAGGTCACAGTTAATCCAAATATGGTAACTGCAATAAATGTACCATTGGTCATCGCTTCAGAACTAACCGGCCAGATCAATCGTCGCACAGAGTACGGTGATGTTGGTATTGGTGGTATTCGTATTGTAGTAGTCAATCTCTCCAAAGATATTATGAGTGAGATAAATAGTTTTACCGACGGTGAATACTATTATCTTGGGCTCCTTCCGGGATCATACCGTGTCTATCTTGACCCGGCTCAAATTGAAAAATATGGTTATGTCTCACAACCAGAGTCGATTGAGTTTGAAGTAAAAGCAATAGAAGGTGGCACTACAATTGAAGATATCAATTTTCTGATGCTTCCAAAAAAGTAATTATACTATTTCATAGTTCCAATTTTCCTTTGCCTTCCGGCCATAATCTTTCATACATTACTATCAATAAATTGAATCTGATAAGTCGGAGATATCTAATAATATGTACGAACTGAAAACTACTGTGCGATTGCACCATACCGATGCGGCAGGAATTCTATTCTTTGCTCACCAGTTTGCTCTGGTTCACGACACATATGAAAGCTTCCTGTCTGATAACAACTTTGGATTTGCAAATATATTTAATGAGATGGCCTTACAAATACCAATCGTTCGAGCTGAATCTGATTACAAAGCTAAACTTATTGTTGGCGACAAGTTGACAATCCAAATGAAAACTGAGCAAACGGGCCGAAGCTCATTCACACTATCATACGAAATTTATAAAGAGAATAATGAACTGGCCGGCAAAGCTAAAACCGTGCATGTCTGTGTCAGCAAAGCAGATGATAAACCGACTGGCATCCCCAAACAACTTCGCTTAGTCTTGGAACAGAATCAATGATTATTACGATCTTGTGCAATTGCTGCCAAGTGTTGACGTGATTGTTTCATGTTATCGATGCAATCATCCGGCCATTCATATATTTTGTCAGGGATCATAAACGACGGTAATAGTTTTTCTAACCTTGTTCTTAGTTCATTTTGAACAATATTATTTTCATTCTTAAATTTTACAAACGCAACCGGACGTTGTTCATATTTTTCTGAATGTACACCTACTACAATAACTTCCTCTATATCGCAACACTCATAAATAGCCGCTTCGATTGCCTCAGGATGAATATTCTCGCCACCTGATATAATCATATTATCCTTACGACCTTTAACATACAACATGCCATCGTTATCTATGTGTCCCAAGTCACCGGTGGCAAACCAGCCAGCTGAGTCAAACGGCTTGATCAGTTTTTGATTTTCAATATAGCCCTCAAAAAGTATCGGCCCTCGTATTTCAATTTCACTCTTATCAGAAATTCTAACATCACGATGTGCAAGAATCTTTACAGAGGAGGAGTTATGATTTTTTATTGGTTCAATCGATGTTGCAACCTGCGAGGCAGCCTCAGTAAGGCCATAGGTTGTGTAAATTGGCCAACCGAGCGAAATAGCTTCTTCAATCATACCCTTTGGAACAGCACCGCCGCCAACAAGAAGAGCTTTGAATTTGTACGATCGGTTATTTCCAACCTTGTTGCCGTCAATCAATTTTCTCAATTGTGTCGGGACTAACGACAAATGACTGATATTATTATTGCTGTCAATTTGTGTCAGTGTATTACTTGAAGACGGGAATAAAACTGAACCACCACCTATTAATGAACGAAACAAAATGGCAAGCCCGCCAACATGGTACAATGGTAGTGACATTAACCATCTATCACCTGGATTGAACCGAATATTATCATTCGCACCAATCGCATTATAATAATGATTCGCAATACCAAGCTGTATAGCTTTAGGTTGTCCAGAACTTCCCGAACTAAAAACTATTGTTGCTGGCTCAGTAGAATTTGAATAGTTGTTAATATCTTTTTCAGAATTTGTAACACAGTTCAATCCATAATCATTCAACGATAATATTTGACTGTTGTTCGATATCTGATCGAGTTTTTGTTTTGTCTCTTCATTTGAATCAAAAAGGATATAATCGACACCAACGTTTTTTAGCATCCCCATAATAGTTTTAGATGGATATCGTGCGGGTAAAAGAACTGCCGTTGCCCCCGCATAAAGTATAGCCAGCGCTACAATAGCATAACTGATACTGTTGTTAGCAATAAGAGCAACACGACTTGAATCATTCACACCAATCTCTTGTAACTCTGCGGCAACCTTTTTTATTTTCACAACATACTGTTCAAAACTCAGACTACAAGTTGCATCATGTAAAGCTTCACAAGAGCCAAATCTGCCTGCAGCATTATCGAGTAACTCTGCAATTCGCATTAGATTACTTCTCTTAACAATTGCATATTGATCGTTTCATCCGAAGGTGGCAATTTGTCAATCGTTGCATAATTGTTATCAATAGTAATACAACTTGAAAGTTCGGGACCTTTAAACATAACAAGCGTATCCAAACCGCAGGGGTAATCTGCATCAACAGCAGACGCAATCGTTGCCAAATAATAGAGACCAACGGAAGACTCAAACGACGACGATATAACTGCATGAGTGTTATGCTCTTTTAATAAATTAACCAGATCAAATATTTTTAATATACGTCCATAAAGAGTCGGTTTTATTATGACAGCTACCACCTTGTTCGAATCAATAACAGAATTAAATTGTTCGGTATAAAGTGTCTCATCCAGAGCCAAAGGAACATTGGAATCTTTTGCAAATTGTAATGACTCCTCAATAGACTCGCACGGCTCTTCAATATATTCAACACCATTAGTATCAATGAGCTTTGCAAATGAACATGCATCATCATAACTCCACGCACGATTGGCATCAAAACGTACTGTGGTCTCAGGCGATAATTGCTGTCTAATTGTATTGATCAGCTTAGCATCTTCTTGAATTGAGTGGCGTCCAACTTTAATTTTTACAGACGTATATTTTTGAAGTCGTTCTAATTCATCTTCATTCGAAACAAAAGATTCAGTAATAAGAGCATTAATTTTCACTCTTCCTGTCGTCCTCACACCAAGAATTTCTAAAAGAGATTTATCACGTTCGGTAGAAATTAAACCAAGCAAGGCAGAGTCGATTCCGAATTGAACCGACGGTGATAGTTCGTTAAAACTATCTGTATTGTTCTTTATACCCTCTAACGTGTCAGGTATATAAGTCCCATTCAACGCTAATACAGCCATTAGCAATTCATTCTGCGCTTGCTCCAACGATTCTCTACTAAATCCTGGTAAGGGTGCAATTTCCCCCAATGAAGACTTTCCGGATGTAGAAATAAGCCGTAACAGCAAGCCATTTCTCTCATGACAAATTTTGTCAGCGAACTTTACAGGCTCCCCGAATGGAAGGGTATAACGATATATTTTTGCCTCTGCAATTTTCACACCAGCCATCCAATTGCAAATAGTAGAGTGAAGATTATCATTAGTTGTCCGGTTGAGGCGAGGGTCTTATTGAGGACAACACCATCGGTTGACTTCATAACATTTCGTATTGGGATAATTGTAAATACCAACGTCAATAGAGGCAGCAATAACATTATCGATCGATCATGCCAGAAAATATAAAGAGCAGGAAGTATTGATGCAATGATAACTGACATGCAATATTCTGAACGTGCAAATCCTCTTCCAAATCGTGCCGCTAATGTACGCTTTCCCGATAACCTGTCTTCATCTATGTCACGCAAATTGTTAACTGTAAGTATCGCGACTGAAAATAAACCTGGAGCAAAACCAATTATGATCTCCGGAAGACCAACGTCGAGTGCTTGCACATAGTATGTGCCGGCAACTGCAACAGGTCCAAAGAATATAAGCACAAAAATCTCTCCAAGACCATTGTATCCGAGCGGATACGGTCCACCAGTGTACAGAATACCAAACAAAATCGAAGCAAGACCGATGATAACAATCGGCCATCCCCCCCGGAAAACAAGATAACACCCTGCAAGGAATGCGAGTGAAAATGCTATCATTATCGCAAGTTTCATTTGTTCCGGTTTAACAAGTCCGGCATGTGTGACTCGTGTAGGTCCGAGGCGTTTTTCTGAATCGGCACCTTTTTTAAAATCAAAATAATCATTCGCTAAGTTTGTACCTATTTGAATCATCAGTGCAGAGAATAGTGCTGTCAAAGCAGATGCGAGATGGAAGAAATTATCGGCGTAGGCCAACACCGACCCAATCAATACAGGCGATGCCGCCGCAGGAAGAGTTTTTGGACGGCTCGCCATGAGCCACACTTTAAGGCGTGATTCATTCATACAGGTAACATTATCTAAGGACGACGAGGGAATTTTGAAAAATCAGGTTTCCGTTTTTCGTTGAAGGCATTACGACCTTCCTGCCCCTCTTCGGACATATAATAAAGCATCGTTGCATTACCGGCAAGCTCCTGCAGGCCGGCCTGACCATCGCAATCAGCATTGAGCGCAGCCTTTAGACACCTGATCGCCATAGGGGAATTTGCCAATATTTCCTGACACCATTTGACAGTTTCATTCTCAAGTTCAGCGTACGGAACGACACAGTTTACAAGTCCCATATCAAGCGCTGCCTGCGCATCATACTGACGACAAAGGAACCAGATTTCGCGCGCTTTCTTTTGTCCAATGATTCGAGCCATATAACTTGCACCATAACCACCATCAAACGAACCGACCTTCGGGCCGGTCTGACCAAAAACAGCGTTGTCGGCAGCAATTGTCAGGTCGCATATCATGTGTAGAACATGACCGCCACCGATTGAATAACCGGCAACCATAGCAATAACAGGTTTTGGACAGGTACGGATTCCACGTTGAAAATCGAGCACGTTTAAGCGATGCACCCCTTCACCATCAATATACCCGGCATTCCCACGAATCGATTGATCCCCCCCAGAACAGAACGCCTTCTCTCCCTCACCGGTCAGGATAATAACTCCGACTTCAGGATCTTCTCGAGCAATTTCAAGCGCTTCAATCATCTCCTTAACGGTCACAGGCCTGAAAGCATTGCGAACTTCCGGACGGTTAATTGTGATTTTAGCAATGCCGTCATACTTTTCGTATTTGATATCAGTATAATCTTTTGCACTTATCCATTTAATGCTGGACATTTTATCCTCACACATCTTAAAGTTCAGTCGCCAAGCAAGAACTTGCGCAGACATTCAGAATATTGATCAGGCCTCATCGCATGCACCAGATGTCCGGCCTTTTCAATGATACGAACTTCGGCCTCCGGGCACAAGTGAGCCATTTCGTTAGCTATCATACAAAATTTAGCGTCATTTTCTCCAGCAATTAACATAACTGGCATCTTTAGCAAACTCAGCTTATCCCATAGAGAAGGCTGTGCGCCAGTGCCCAAATGCCTGAGGGAAAGCGCAAGACCATTTGCGTTGTTGCGAACTCTTTCTTCTTTTATACTCGTAAACAATTCTTGATCGGTAACAATATCAGAAAAAAGCGGTTGCTCGTACCATTGTTCGACAAAAGAAACGATACCCTCACACTCAAGTTTATCCGCCAAACTTTCATCATGGTTTCGACGCGACTCCCGTTCCTCTTTAGTTTTTAAGCCAGGAGAAGCCGACTCCAGAACAAGCTTGTTGCATCGCTTTGGGTAAGTCAGTGCGAAATATAGTGCAACCCTCCCCCCCATTGAATAGCCAACAATGTTTGCACGTTCGATTTCAAGATGATCAAGCAACCGAACAATTGACTGAGCCGTGTTCTCAATTGAATACTCGATAGATTGAGAAACTACATTTTTTCCATGACCGGGAAGATCAACAGCTATCGTCTTAAATTCATCACTTAGACTTGCTGACAATTTCTGCCAGTCAGACTTTGACCCGAGAAAACCATGAAGTAACAATAGCGAGTCCT
>JAUVAR010000202.1 GCA_030591625.1 Candidatus Zixiibacteriota bacterium | reverse complement strand
TGGCCAGTTGCGACCAGTTATCGTTAATCGTTATTTTCTTTGGCGATGGCTGTAGTGTTGTCAGAATCATTATTTTCAGAGAAGAATCATTGGTAGAGAAGGAAATTTCTGAACGACTTGATCCCTTATGACTGAATAATTGAGATTGCAAAACAGCATCAAAGAGGTACATAACAGACTGAAGCGGGCGACTTACGGTGAGTGGTGGAATAGTCCCTCTTATTATCAGATCAATGTTCTCGGAAAATGATGATTTAATAAAACGCAGAGCACCATATAGCTCATCATGAAGCGATAGAGGCTCTTGTCTGAGTAACTCAAAGTTCATTATCAGATTTAATCTCGAAAGGAATTGGTCCATCTCGGTAGCTTCTTTAAGAATTATTTGAGATAATTCTGATTGGTCAGTTAGCCCTGAGTCTAATGAAATTGCTTCCAAATGAGATGCTGAGGTTGTGATTGCAGATATTTTATTGCGCAGCTTATGTGTGAAGAAATCGACCATGAAAGGGTCTTTGCTCTTTTCGGTTTTCTTGTTGCTCGATTTGAGTGTGATTACCGAAAGATTGAGAGCACTTACATTTATGTTTTTAATTCCAAGCGTCAAGCCGGGGTGAACGGTGAATAGTTTTCGTTTTATCTGACCAAATTCACGATCAATCAATGTTTTGTCCTTTTGATCCAAAAGAGAGCAGGCAGGCTCATTGGCTAAGAGGATTCGTCCCGATGTGCGACTGATAATGAGGGTTGGGTTTTGGGTCTCCAGCAAACCATTTACTCGTGGTACAAGCTGCTCAATTTCTTTTGAGGCGATGCGAAATCTGTTAAGAAGGTTATCAAACTGTATCCGGCTTGAATCATCGCGATGCATGATCTCGGGGCTGATTAAACCAAGGACTTCGGGATATTTCGCTTCAGGATCGATTATTGCTGTGTGGACCTGGATAGTTCGGCCATCTTTGGTGCTATCTGAAAGCTGACGGTGTGAGAAGACTGCATGACTACATGTGCTGAGGGCTACTCTAATCGGTTCCAGTGTGAAACGATCCAGTTCTGCAGGTTGAAACGTTCTGCCAGCTCCGTAGATAAATCCGTTACCTTTGCAATTTGTAAGCAACCCAAGGAGATTCATCTCGCTTTCGGTCAACCAGCCTCTTGTTCTCAAACCGAGCAATATCGTTTCGATTCCGGCTTCCGACGCTTCACCATTCAAGATAGGAGTGGTGATAGTCTCTTGCTGACCAAAACGTGAATTACGTTCTAATTTAGCGGGGGGGGTAGTAATTTTCATTAGCCTTCTTTGTTTCAATTTGATACATCTTTTTATTTCATCGGAACAATCGGCTCTCTCTTTAGCCTTTGATGGTGGAATTCAGCTTGACTGGCCGGAAGCTTACCCCTATCTTCTTTCATGCCGACAGTAAACGGACAGGCGGAACGCCCCGCTCGCCTGGCAAGGCCCCCCATAAGAACAATAGAGTTGTCTCAAATTTTCGATGAAACCCCCATTATTTTGCCCTGCATTGATCGATGTATCAGCAAAAAAGCTGAATTATGGGCGATCTTATCATGAAAGCCTATACCCTTGGTGTAATCCCGGCCCGATTGAACTCGACCAGATTTCCCAAAAAAGTTCTCTATCCTTACAAAGGTAAGCCACTTCTGTACTATGTCTGGGATGAGGTTCGCAAATGCAATCTTATTGACCGATTGGTGATTGCAACTGACAGTAAAGAGATTATCCGAGCTGCAACCGATTTCGGAGCTGAGACAATTCTTACCCCGGCCGGTCTTAAGACTGGTTCAGATCGCACAGCTTGGGTTGCGAAAAAGCTTGGCGGTGAAGTTATTGTAAATGTACAGGCCGACAATCTGGGTTTGAAAGCACCAGTTCTTAAGCGGGTGCTGACAACTATGAAAGCAGACCGCTCGATCAAGGCGGCAACTTTGGTGCGGCGTATCAATAATGATAAAGATTTGTTTGATCCCAATGTCGTTAAGGTTGCCTGTTCTGCAAATTCAGATGCTCTTTGGTTTTCTCGTTTTCCACTGCCATTTCTTCAAGGTGCGAAAGTGGGAGCTAAAGCTGATCAATTTAAATTCTACGGGCATGTGGGCGTCTATTTCTTCCGCAAGGATGAACTAAAGCGCTTTGCCAATACAAAACAGACCGCATTTGAGAAGGCAGAATCATTAGAACAGTTGCGCTTACTCGAAATTGGCGGTAAAATAAAGGTCTTCAGTACGACTGCACGATCAGTCTCTGTTGACTGCCCATCTGATGTGAAAAAAATATCTATTTAATATGGTTGAGGATAAGTAATGACGAACAAGGAAGGCACCAAGTACATCTTCGTTACCGGAGGAGTTGTTTCCTCGCTCGGTAAAGGAATCGCAGCTTCATCGCTCGGATTCCTTTTGCAAAGGCGGGGACTCAAAGTTCAGAATATCAAGCTTGATCCGTATCTGAATGTTGATCCGGGCACGATGAACCCATACCAGCATGGCGAAGTATTCGTTCTTGATGACGGATCAGAAACAGATCTCGATCTGGGACATTACGAGCGCTATCTCGATATGTCGCTGGTTAAGGGTAACAATGTTACCACCGGCCAGATTTACAATACGATTATCACCCGCGAAAGACGTGGAGACTATCTTGGTGCAACAGTCCAGGTTATTCCTCATGTCACCGAAGAAATCAAGAACCGGATCAAGAATCCGGGCCGACGGGGTGAGCAGTATGATGTCATCATTGCCGAAATTGGTGGAACCGTTGGCGATATTGAATCGCTGCCATTCTTAGAGGCGATCAGACAGATTGGTCAGGAAGAAGGCTCCAGTAATGTCTGTTTTGTTCATGTGACCCTTGTTCCATATATTCCAACAGCAGGTGAATTCAAAACCAAACCGACTCAGCACTCGGTGAAAGCTTTAAGAGAAATTGGAATCCAGCCCAATGTTCTTTTATGTCGTTCCGCTACTCCTATTAGTGAAGCACTGCGTCAGAAAATAGGTCTGTTCTGTTCTGTTCAGACTAAATCTGTAATTGCTGCTCCCGATGTTCCAACAATTTATGAAGTCCCGCTTAATTTCCATAAGAGTCTTCTTGATGATATTATTTCGGATCAACTTGATTGGAGTCTCCCACAGCCGGATCTTAGTGACTGGGAAAAAATGGTTGAGAAAATCAAAAACCCGAAACGTCGTATTAAGATCGGTATTTGTGGTAAGTATGTAAATCTCAAGGATGCGTACAAATCAATTATCGAGGCGTTTGTGCATGCCGGAGTTGAGTCTGATTCTGAAGTACAACTTGTTTGGGTCTCATCTGAAGATATCAAAAAAGGTGGTGCGGAGAAATTCATGCATGACATTAACGGTCTCCTTATTCCGGGTGGATTTGGAGAACGGGGTGTGGAAGGTAAGATCGAGGCGATCAGGTTTGTTCGTGAGAACAAGATTCCATTCCTTGGTATTTGTCTTGGTATGCAGTGTGCCGTTATTGAATATGCTCGCAATGTTTGTGATCTGAGTGACGCTCATAGTTATGAATTCTACCGTGATTTGAAACATCCGATTATCCATCTTATGGCCGATCAGGAAGGTGTCACCGAGCTTGGTGGTACTATGCGACTGGGAGCTTACCCTGCTAAATTGATTAAAGATACCAAATCATACAAAGCGTATGGGACTGATGAAATTTCTGAAAGACATCGTCATCGCTATGAAGTAAACAATGTGTACCGCGAGATGCTTGAGAAAGAAGGTCTTGCTCTCACCGGTGTGTCACCTGATGGTCGTTTGGTTGAAATTATCGAAATTCCTGATCATCCATGGTTTGTTGGCGTTCAGTTCCATCCTGAATTGAAATCAAGACCGACTCGACCACACCCACTATTTAGAGATTTTGTTCGAGCTGCTTCTGATCATTATGAAGGCGCTCAAAGTGGATCTGGTTCCAATTCTCAAAATGAAAATGTAAAGTCATCTGCTTGAAGAGAAAATTGGAGAGAGACTAATTTGGGTTGAGTACATTGTAAGATAATAGTAAGTTAGCTGGGTGAGACAGATAGCAGGTGATGCCTGAGGCAGGCGATGCCTGTATCAGGTGATACCTGTACCAGGCAATGCCTGTTGATACAGCATTGTAGATTTGCTATTGTTTGACCGCATTTTCACAAATGGTAAAGATAAATTAAATTATGAAGAAATCAGTATTGGTTCTTAGTGTCGTTCTTATAATAGCTTTGTTTTGCTCAGTTCAGGCAGAGGTACAAAACTATAGCCCCACTGATGAGATACCTGGCACTTTCGAACAGCCTGTTGATCCGGCGCTATATCTGATCCGTCCGGGTGAACTGTTTACGGTTACATTTGTAGGAACAAGTCTTCCGTCAATTAGTCTCAAAGTTGATGCTGAGGGACGTATTGTTGATCGGGATTTGGGAATAATACAGATTGTCGGTTCAACCCTTACTGAGGCTCGAAAGAATCTCAAAAGCCGTTTGACTAAACTTTACAAAGTCAGTAATGCTGTTATCTCGATTTCTAATCCGAGGGTTACAGGTTTCTCTATCGCAGGAAGTGTCACCAATCCGGGCAGGTACAATTTATATATAAGTCAGCCGGTCTCAGATTTGATCGACTCGGCGGGAGGCTTGTTGTCGGATGGTTCTCGTCGGAATATTTTGTTACATGGGGCAGGTGATCCTATCCGAATTGATCTTGACAAAATCGAATATTCCGGGAAGTTAGAAGATCAGGTTTATCTTTATGCCGGCTATTCGGTTGAAGTGCCGATCAGATCAACTGAGGTTGTTCAGATTGTTGGAATGGTACGCTATCCAAGTGCTGTCGAACTCGTTGACGCAACAATATTGAGTGATATCATAATGTGTGCGGGTGGTTTGCTTCCTGATGCAGATGTTGCTAATTTTCAGATAATGAGTGATGGGAAACGAAAGATTGCTTTCAATGATCCGGTCAAAGCCGGAGACATTATTATTGTTCCTGCAATAGTGAAGACAGAAACCTACATCTCTATCACCGGTGCAGTTGGAAATGCCGGACGAATCAAATATGCGACTGATATAAACCTGCAATCTCTTCTTGAGTCGGTAGGCGGGTTGTCTGATGGCGCAAACAGTGAACGGATAACTGTCTTTAGAAAAAACGAGGTTGATGCATGGGGAAAGCGTCAGGCAGGAAGATATGCTATTAACATTAAAAATATTTCGGCCACTGAAAACTCTTTCAAATTATCACCTGATGATTCTGTCTTTGTCCCCCGCATGACAGGATATG
>JAUVAR010000116.1 GCA_030591625.1 Candidatus Zixiibacteriota bacterium | reverse complement strand
TCTGTAAGGGTATCTATAGAAAGAACATCGAGCCTGTTGCCAAACATCATGTCAACGGGCGTTCCAGAAGTATTAAAAGGTATATTTACAAAGTCAGCTTCTCCGTTATCATCTTCATCTACATTATCATATACCATCACCAAACCACCGCCAACAATTGGATGACAGATCGCCACATACGCTCCCAATGATCTAACCCCAAACTTACCTGTAACCGGACCGGCGGTTATTGTCTCAGGAAGTTCAACATAGAGTGGCACTTCGTATCCTTTGACCGGGGCAAGCGAAGTAAGCCTGTTAATCGATGTAAGCATCGTATCTTCATAGATTGGACACGAAGGACATGGATCAATCTTTTGCAGGAAATTCTCACCCTGTGATGTTACAACCGTCAACAGGTTCTGTGAGGCGATGATAATTTCTTCGGTGCCATCACCATCGAGATCATCCACCACCGGAGTGAGTCCTAATGATGGTATGCTTGCGCGGATCGGAAAATTATCGGAGAGTTTGTCAATTTCAAGATCGAATGTTATAACCGAATCCATAAGAGGTTGTTTTGGTACTGTCGTATCAGGTTCACGGCCTATATCGGTCAGATAAATATGTGTGTTGGCACCGGTATTATCAGTTGCCGCAGGATTCGTGTTGGGTGTTAGTGAGTTATTGCGGTCATCACGATACATATCTTCGGCTTTGCCAAATCCAGCTCGGTAATAACCACCAAAGTTCACTTGCCCATCTGCTTCAACGAGTGTAATAAAACGTCGGGCTGGATTAAGTTGCAACTGGTTATCAGCAAAATTATTAAGACCATCACCATCATAATCAAGACCGGCAACGCCTTCATCGACATGAAATATAAGCAGGCCTGAACCGGGTGCGAGGAAATCATATTCCCCGGTCTGTACAATAACGCCATCAACCTTTTTTGCAGGACCAAGAACAACATTTGTAATTGTATCGAATTGCACACCGGAAGGCGCACCATCGATATCTTCAAGTCTGTTTTCAATCAGGTAATATTCGGTTTCAGAGATCGGCACGCGCGCGAGTTTGATCCCTTCAGATTCAACTGCTGCAGCCACGACCCGAATATCTTCTCCCTCTCTGAAATCAACAACCTCATCCAGTCCAAGGAATGCCCTCGACCATGCCGACGCATAAACAGGCAAAAGTCCGAATGAATTAATTGCAGGCCACCCAAAATCAATACCAGTTGAAAAACCGTTGTTGTCCATCAATGAGAAATCACCAAGTTGTGACATGAAAATATCTGTCCGATAAAGATCAGCCAGACCAAGTTGATGTCCGAACTCGTGAGCCATAACTGCATTGAGGGCAGTTGAACGGGTATCCTGATTTGCAGTTTCCGGCATCATCAGAGCAGTCCCTGCGAATGAACTGCCATTATCAACAGGTATTGGTGCTCCAAACCTGATAAAACCGGTAAACAGATCAGAACAAGTTACAGGGAAACCGATATCATTTTGACCATCTGATCCGGCATGAAACAAAAAAGTCGATTGATACTGCGAAAAATCTATGTCGGGATGATTTGGATCAACTATATGAACGGTGTCGGCCAGTTTGATACAGTCTTCAAAATAATACTCTAACCCTTGCACAACATCCGAAAAATCACAACGACCATAATGTGACATCGCTTCGGGTAATTCATAAACTGAATCTTTACCCGGCGGGTATATATCCCATGTCAAATGGATTTTACCGTTCGATACTTTCTCCCAATATGTATTGAGTGCCCGCATGTGACGATCAAAATAGATTGAATCATGAGGTGGCGGATCAATAAAATGTCCAACTGAATCGAGATATGCAGCCGAATCGGCAAGAGTGGCCAAATTGAACGCGTTTGGCAATGGATGAGGGCCAAGATTCATTCTTCCCCGACCCGTTGTATTGGGATCATCGATTGTCTCATACTGAAAATTGTATCTCAATACAAGGCAATGAATCGTTGTATCTGTTGCCTGACTTAAAGCAGATGATGCAAGCAGCCGTCCCGGCATCGCTTTTAGAGAATGTTCATCACCCTGAGGGGTCAAACATTGATGCTTGATCCTATTCTCATCAGAGTCATTTTTCGTAACAACTTTTTTCCCGAAAAGGAGTTTATCGCCGGCGACGACAGTTGAGGTCATCACCGGTATTATCAAACTCCAGGCGGCTAATCCAATAAGCCGAAATGTTTTTCCTATCAAATGTTCCCTCCCTACGGAAGAATAGAGACCGATATACGCAGCGTGTTTGCAAGCGCTACAGAAGCATCGGTCGGAAAGAATGCAAAGTCAAACTTAATAATGTCAATTGGGTGGATACCTGCACCTACTGTAAGAGTTTTAACATCACCTTCAGTATCATAAATATATCCACCTCGAATTGCAAAGAGGTCCGAATACATAAATTCTGCACCAATATTATAAACAATTTCACCTAATTCAGTAGAAAAACCATCGTTTAATCCAACTAATTGCTTGTTCACCTCACCAGTCAAGAGAACCTGATTATACTGTGAACGAAGCAGTTTGTACGCAAATCCCATTGAGAGATTACGTGGCAATGGATCGGATTGGTCGGCATCGATATATGAAAGGTTTGTACCGAGATTAGTAATCGCCATTCCAAGATTTAAACGTGGGTTCATCTTATATAGAAGCCCAAAATCAATTGCAAATGCTGTGGCAGATCCACTTCCCTTTTCCTGACCAGCTCCTTGTTCTGCAAGGCGTGAAAAAATACCTTTGGCAGTAATTCCACCGGAAAGCTTGTTGGTAAGACTGGTTCCATAAGAGAAAGCAAGGGCAAGCTCGTTTGCTTCAAAATTGCCTGTAGTATCACCCTGTTCATTGGTACGAAGAATATTACCGTATTGCATAAATGTAATACTGACACCTACAGTACCAAAATTTTCAAAGCTTGTAACAGCAGAGAAAAAGTCATAATAGAGGTCATCGGCTAATTCGGGCAACCAATTGGCATGCATACCAGCAATTTCGGTACGACCTGTACTCTTGGTTACAATTTTATCAGAACTTCCGAACCAAATTTCATCATCATTAGTAACGATCTGATATATATCCTGATGACCAAGACCACCAACCGAAGAACGATGCCAATCACCATTATCATATTCAATCAAGCCGCGATCGGTGCCGATGTAAACAAGGCTGCCACGACTTGTAACAGTTCGTACTTTACCTGAAGCCGGATTGTTCTCAGATGGCAAAATCATCTTCTTTGCCTGATAAATAATTGCACCGTCGTCAGTACCTATCCATAGACGATTAGCTTCATCTACGTAAATCAGATTAACCGGAGAGTTGAGTCTGGCTAAGAAAGGTATTTTTATTTGCTTACCCGGTTCGAAAATTGTGTTGTCTGAAAAATCAAGTTCCGAACCTGAGTTGGCGGCACGAAGAAGTTCTAAGTATTCCGCTTTTTCTTCGTCTGTATCATAGACTGAATAACGCTGCGCCAATGCCTGAGGACTATCGTTGTTAACGGTAGTGTATTTCATACTACCCGACCAACTGCTATCTTTATAGTGATAAATTTTGTGATCTACCACAGCAAAGAAGCTTTTCGACTTGCGTCCACCAACCGCTTCAACAGACCCGGATGGTAGCGAGTCACCTGTTACTTTGAGTTCTTTTACAGTTGTGCCTGCGAGTAATACAACCCCGCTGTCGGTACCGATAACGAAAATGTTTCCGACTTCACTTAAGGCAGTAATATTATTTGATGGAAGGCCAGATTCAATTCCGATACGTTTCCATCTAAAACCACTATAGTGATAAAGACCATCAGTTGTCCCAACCAAAAGGATTAAACCGTTGGATGCAATACTTGTCGGTTCACCCGAGAGCACAGTCGAATATGGAACCTTCAATTCTTCCGGGATGAATCTGCCAAAACTGTTTCCAAGTCCAAAGTATATAGCGTCAGCTTCCTGCTCGGTGAGAATTGAGTCTTTCAACCCTTCCCCTACATTCTTTTGAAGCTTTGTAAACTGTTCCCAACGAATTTCACACAGGTTGTACTTAAGCACCAGGGAGTCCAGGGCTAAAGTTAAACTTTCAACATCGGCGTATCCTTCAGGAATAGCCGCCAATACATCTGTTCTAATCTTTTCAAAAGTTTCAAATGGTGCTTCGCTGTTAGCTTTGGCAATCTTTTGAATTGCCATTTGAATTCTCTCATCACTCGCATCACTTAAGAATCTTTTAACAATTGATTCAACCGTTTCATCAGTACGAGTCTGAAAAACTTCTGCACTGGTCCAGCCTTTGTTGTCATAGCGAACGAGTCCTTTATCGGCCAAAAGCCAAGTATCGTACCCCAAGAATCCGCTTCCTTCACCGGTGTGCATCGCAGCCATTCCAATCATAGGCCGAAATTCATCCGGTATTGTTGCATTCATCCATGTAGCCGAAAGAGGTGCCGTTCCCAACCCGGCAGGATTCCAATGAGTGGCGGTAGCATCATCGGCTATCGCTACAAAAGACTCACCCATTCCGGCAGCTCTGGAACCTGGAGCAATTCTCAGGAAAAGAGCACCTGCACTGGAGACATCTGCAAAAACGTCCACAGTGAAAATGGTGAGGAGGAGGGCGGATACAAGTATGATTCGTAAGTTTTTCATCAAAAACTACTCCAATCTATCAGTTAACTACTACTATTTTACCAAACATTTCGGCGGCTTCACTATCGTCCGCCGGGTGGGCAATCGCCCTATAAATATAAACACCTGTTGCTACTCTATCTCCATCGGCATCTCGACCATCCCAAACAAGGGCTGTAGAGCCATTTGGGTAGCTACCAGCATCTAAATTGTACTCTCTTAGCACTTTTATTTTCTTCCCCGAAAGGGTGAATATTTCCAAATTGAATTGATTAACCGGACCAGAAAGGCTGAAATAGAAAGTTGTCTGTTCAGCCATAGGATTCGGATAATTTAGAAGCTCATCAATCGCCATCTCGCTGCTTGAGGAGATTTCGACCGAAAAGTTAGCAAGAGCAAGATTATTGGCATTATCCCAGGCTCTGAGCTTGAATTGATGAACTCCGGGCTCCAGCCCCAACAATGCATAATCCAAAGAACCGGAAGTTACTTTATCCTGATAATATGAAAATTGCGCGGTTAGATCAATTCGGTCATCAGAATTGCCGTCTATTTCAAGAGATATACCATGTCCTAAATTTGACGAAAGATTTACACCTGTACTATCTGAAATTATGAACCTCATCGACTCATCAAGTCTCACCAATCCACCCGGGATAAATCCTGTACGACCGGCAACTTCAATAATAATCTCAGGACCGGTTGAATCTGATATAGATGCAATTGAATCTCGTATTACAATTGAATCAATCTGACCAATGGCATCAATACTTCCAGATTCGGCATAAGTTCTTATTTTTGCTCCACTACCACCATAGCCAACATCAAGAGGAACGATAAACTCAAAATTGAATTCACCGGCTGAGATAGTTGCAGAACCTCGATAGATCGTAGGGCCGGTAATATTGTATTGGATCTCCGAAGCAACGTTACCCTCAATTATCAGCTGAAAAAGTTTCTTTCGATCGGTATCTGCTACACTAATTGCAAGGCTGCCATCAAAGGCTACGGTTTGCCCATTCTCATCAACTATCCGTCCACTAACACTTTCACGGCTCAGAGCGGTGAGACTGTCAGGAGACGTATCAAAAACTACATCAAGCGCAGGTCTTGCCAATTTAACATAAGGGTCTCCGAAGTAGATATATTTTTGGTCGTTGCCCTGCCTATAATAACCGGGGACCTGCCTGATAAGTTTTGCACCGTAAATGGATTCACAAATCGAAAGCGAATCACCGTATAACATTAAATCAAAACATGCTCTATTAAAATCTGCGTTGCTTGAAGAATAAACCAGACGAGTTGCGGCAGCAACGCCAATAGCACCATCACCGGGCATTCTCAAAAGGTCTTCTCCCATACCTTCACGCATCGGATCATCGAAGAAACTAATAGCACAGGAAGCGGCAAAAACAAGTGGCAACCGTTCGGAATTATTGAGCCGAGGGAGGTCATCACCACGTTTAAAGACATGTTCATGCGCCCAAACATCAGGATTACCATGCCCGACATAATTTACAATGAGGGCTCCTTTGTTAAACGCTTCAATAATGGCATCATTGACAGACGGTTTACTCAATCCTTCAAATGGGTATTCCCAGAGGTAAATTTTCTTTCTTTCAAAAATTGCAGGGATGTGGCTCTTTTCTAAAGTCTCTGTTTGGATAGTATGAATAACTTCGGAATGAGAGTCGCCAGCATGTTCATCGTCTGAGACCAGAACGATGCGGTTACGCCAGAATCCAACCTCTCCGGCAGTTTCATATTTTATTATTTTTGCACTGATTGCCTGAATATCTGCAATGCCCTTTACCGGCCAGCGAGCAGTCATCATATCCCAACCACGATCGGTCGAATTTATCCAGCTTGAATCTGAATCGATAATTCCAAGCCGACCAAAATGAACATAGGCATCATCACTGCAAGCAGAGTCGATTTGACGTATATACGGAGGTACGAAGTTGAAAGAGCCAATATCTAAATTGTCATGAAAATCAAAATTGCCATCACCGATAAAAAGAACTACCGACGGTGCAGGTGAAGGATAATTTTCATAGGCATATTTTAGATAGTCACGAATAGCTGTAGGGTCGTAAAGTCCCCAACCGAAGTTATCCATCAGATCCGACACTGTCACTACTTTGATTGAGGTCCCGGTACCATTACGGTAGCTGATATATTCACTCAAAAATGGAACAAACTGTGACGCCGTCACAATTATCATATCCGCTTGCTGCGAGAGATCGTGCATATCGGTTACGACAGCGGGAAGAATCGATGCCGGCAACATTGCTCCATCATCAGTCACACAATAAAAACGATTCATGCTTGTTGGACTTATATCGATTCCAAATGTAAGCACCCCGTTACTACGATCATAACCTGACAACATGCTCGGGTTGCGCGGGTCGGTCAAATTTATGATGCGCATTGTCCCAGTAAAATTATCGGTTACTTCAATATTTGTTGCTGCTACAAACGGTTCAAGTGTGATATCGAGTTTATTATTTTCAGGTACAAACAAGGCGCTGTAACTAAGTTCGATATTGTCAAAATATGGACGCACATCTGAAGAAATTGGACCTAAGCTGACATTGAATTGAGACAATCCATTTCCAAGTGAATTAGTTTCAAACGTACATCGACGGGAATTGCATTTTTTATTTAAGGCGAGTACTGACTGCACGTACAATTCCATATATGATGCCCCACCTGTACCAGAATTCGTGTTGCCATTTAAAGTCATATAACCTGTACCCAATGGTACCGGATTGGGAGTTGACAAAAAGAATGAAAGTGCTGTTGAATCAGTCCAGAACCAGTTAAAGAAATCTTT
>JAUVAR010000144.1 GCA_030591625.1 Candidatus Zixiibacteriota bacterium | reverse complement strand
TTATAATATATACCCTTGCGCGCAAGCAGTTCGTCATGGTTACCAATTTCTCGCAGCTCTCCATGATGCAGGACAATAATTTTGTCCGCCTTTTGAATCGTTGAAAGACGATGCGCCACAACAATAGATGTTCTATCCTTCAATAGTTCATCAAGGGCCGACTGTATCAGTTTTTCAATTTCTGTATCTACAGAACTGGTTGCTTCATCGAGAATAAGGATATCGGGGTTAAATGCCAACGCTCGTGCAAATGATAATAATTGTTTTTGTCCCGTAGATAAACCTGCACCTCGTTCCTTTATCACAGTTTCAATATTATCGGGCATTTTCTTAAGGAACTGGTCGAAGCCAACTCGGGTGAGCGCATCGCGCACCGCATCATCAGAGATAGCTTTGTTTCGCAACCTGACATTACCCGCAAGATCACCACTAAACAAAAAGACATCCTGTAGTACAAGACCAAGATGCGAGCGCAGATCGGGCACAGATATATTTTTAAGATTGATGCCGTCGATTTCAACCGATCCTTTTTGGTAATCATAAAACCTGTACAAAACAGAAATCAACGAACTCTTCCCCGCACCGGTAGCACCAACTATTGCAACTTTCTCGCCGGGGTTGACCTCGAACGACACATCTTTGAGCACCCAATCTTCACGATTGTACGCGAACCAAAGATTCTTGATTGAGATATGTCCCTTGAATGATTTTATTATCTCAGGTTTTGATGGTTCAACAATGGATGGTTGTGTGTCCAACAGATCAAATATTCGCTCCGATGATGCCATCGTTGATTGCAGGATATTATATTTTTCTGCAAGGTCACGAATGGGACGGTAGAACATTTCAGTCATTGAGATAAACGCTACCAGTTTACCAAACGTAAACTCACCCGACTCAATTCGTAATCCCCCATAATAGAGCACGAGGGCAATTGCAAATGTCCCGATTACTTCAACACTCGGAAAATAAATAGCATAATAATAGATCGACCGGAAGTGCGATGAACGCAGCTCTTTATTGATATCATCAAACTGCTCGTACACTCTTTTCTCACGCGTAAACAGTTGAACGATACGAATACCGGTCACATGCTCCTGCATGAACGCATTCATTCGAGCGATCCGCAGTCTTACTTCGCGATAGACATTACGTACCTTAGCTCTGAATATAAACGTTGCTGCAACCAACAACGGAACGACTAAGAATGTAATCAAGGCGAGTTGCCAGTTGAACCAAAGCATCGCCGCTACGATAAGAACGATTGTAAAAACATCACCAATGATTGTAACAAGCCCCGATGAAAACATTTCGTTTAAGACATTTACGTCTGATGTCACACGCGTTACAAGTCGTCCGACCGGATTACGATCAAAGAACTTCAGATTCAGTTTCTGAATATGAGCAAACAATTCCGACCGGATATCATGAAGGACATTTTGTCCAATCCATATTGTTACAAGCATCTGTCCATAGCGAAACGCCAAACCAAAAAGTAGGGCAGCAAGAAAGCCAAGAGCATACGTTGTTAACAAGCTCATTCGTTCTTCACTGGCTAAATCAGATGCGATAATAACATTATCTACAACTAATTGAGTCAATTTCACATAGGCGAGTTGGATCGCCGATGCAAATAACAATAGAATAACGGCAACAATGACAGCCAACCGATACGGTTTTAAGTAAGCCAGCAAACGACGCATCAAACGTGCGTCATACGCCTTGCCAAGAGCTTCCTCTTCATGGTAGTGTCCAGCGGCAGCCATTAGAGTTGCTCCAGTTCAATCGCTAATAGTTGCGAACGATACAACGAAGCATAGCGCTTATCCAAAGTCATCAATTCATCATGCGTTCCTTGTTCAACGATCTTACCATGGGCAAGGAATAGAATTTGATCTGCATCTTTCACCGATGAAACACGATGCGAAATAATTATCGTTGTCAAATCACGAGAATGGGCGCGAATTCGTTCGTTGATCTCATGCTCGGTCTCGGTATCGACCGATGAGGTTGCATCATCAAGAATCAATATCGAAGGATCAACCATCAAGGCCCGTGCAATTGCGGTTCTTTGTTTTTGTCCCCCCGACAGAGTGATACCTCGCTCACCAACGATTGTATCAAACTTATGCGCAAAACCTTCAATGTCTTTATCAAGCGCCGCAATACGAGCCGCTTCAGCAATTGCATCGGCCTTTGCGTTATCAATTCCAAACGCTATATTTTCTGCAACTGTGTTGGAAAACAAAAACGGTTCCTGCGTTGCAAATCCAATATTTTTTCTAAGTTCCTTAAGAGGCCAATCATTGATATCAATTCCATCAACGAATATCTTACCTCGTTCAACCTGATACAATCGTCCCAATAGCGAAACGATTGTTGTCTTGCCGGAACCTGTCAATCCGAGCAAACCAACCGTCTCTCCCTTCTCAATTGTTAATGATATATCAGAAAGGACTTCTGTTTGTTCGTATGAAAATGATAGATTTTTAAACTCAATCTTTCCTTCAATCTTTTTGCCATTCGTTCCTTTTTCATTGGAGATAATCTCTGGGGCAGTATTAAAGATACTGTTAATTCTATCAAGTGATGCTTTACCGCGCTGATACAATGACACCACCCATCCAACTGCCATCATGGGCCAGAGTAACATCCCGAGATACCCTATGAACGCTACAATAGTTCCAAGCGGGATTTCTCCCTCAACGGCTTTCATGCCACCATAGTAGAGCACAACCAAGGTGAGTGACAATCCGATTGTTTGTATCAGTGGAAAGAACAATGCCTGTAGTTTCCCCAAATCAAAATTAAGATGATAATATTGCTTCGACATATCTTCAAAATTTTCTACTTCTGCTTTCTCCTGACGATACGCTTTGACAACTCTAATACCAGATAGATTTTCCTGTGCGGTTGCTGTCAGTTTTGAAAAGTGATCCTGGATCAATGTTGATTTCTTATGAACCAAATTCCCCAAACGATTAACAATAATTGGAAGAACAACCGCCGGTGCGAGTGAGTACAGTGTCAATTCGGGTGAGAGATAAATCATCATCGGTATCGAAAAAAGAACGGTGAAAACTGTATTCGAAATCTGCATGATCCCCGGTCCGATCATCTGACGGGTCGCTTCGATATCAGATGTCACTCTTACCATAATGTCACCGGTACGATTGTTATCGTAAAAGGATGGAGATAGAGTCAACAGATGTTCTACGAGTTCACCACGCAGATCGTATTCAATCTTTCGAGACATCCATATAATTGTCCGACGAGTAAGAAAACGAAATAGCCCGGCAACCAACGCCAAACCTACCATAATGAGAGCCCACATCCCAACCTGATCAACTGGCGCCCCCGCTACAAGCAAATCAACAACGATTTTACTAATATATGGTGTAACGAGCATTAGCCCGTTGGTCAGACAGAGAGAAAGAATACCAAAGATTAAATAGAGTCGATAGTTCCTAAGGTATTTCTTGATACGGAAGAATCTGTCGGGGTTGGTCGTTCGGTCGTCGGTCTTCAACTGTTTCCTCTGAGTATAATAATAAACTGATTAGAGATTCAACACAGACATTCAACTAATAGTTCAGAATATTCGAAAACAGATGAATCGCTTCAATGTTCAATTCTGAGATCATTTCGGTAAGGGGTAAGCCACAATAAATTATCTGCCCTGAACCAAGTCTTGAAACCGAAAGAAGAGTCGCACCCGAAGGTGTCACATAAACTTTCTCCGCGGGAGAGACAAGTCCGGCCGCAAGCTCCCTGCGAATATCAAGCCAACTCAATAAGTCGGCCTCATTAATAACATGAGGTGAGCTTAGAATTCTGGCTCCTTCAATTCTATTGAGCAAATCCCCACCACGAATCATTTCTTTTTTGGGACTAAGAGCAACCGGCAAAACTCGTTCCGGCCAATCACCCGGCTGACCGAATACAACAATCGAACCACCCGCGCGAATATAATCTTCGAATCGTCCTCTAACACTCCTAAGCGAAGGATACCCTCTCGCTGCGCCCGAACCGATCACAATAACATTGTAGGCATCAAGGTCACCCGTTAGAAGTGAACGATCCGTCATCGGACGGAAATTAGCATCGGTCATTCTGAGAATATCTTCAAGCAGTCCGGTTGTGTCGGGCAGAAATCCTACTGCTATCGTGTCAGCAATTTTGCAGGTTGCAATTCGAATAATTCCGGTATCTGAAGCAACCACCCGATCGTTTATCAATAGATTTATTATCTGCTGCTGCACTCCGAGTTCAAAAAGATTTGATACTGAGAATGGAATCCGCACTGTCTCGCGGATTGATCCTTTGTCGAGTTGTACTTCCTGACGATAAGCTCCTGCAAAAACACCACGCGGTGTAACCAGCTCAATCTTTACATTTCCATGGAATTGCATCGGCTTATCAATGATCGCCTTCCAGTTCATCGACGCCACTACCTTATCAACATTGAGACGGGCAAACGGCTGAATAAAATGAAATCCAGGCTGGAATCTTACATTGATATCCGGTTTCTCCCAGATTGGAAGTGATGATTTCACTATCATTGGGAAACGCCCATAAACGATCTCTGCAACAAACGTCAGTGACTCAGGCATTTTCGCTTCAAGTCGTGATCGTTCGATATCTACCAGATATTCACGCACAAAAGACTGATGCGGAGCGATCTTGCGCGAGATAGAATCTAATGCAACATCAACCGTGTCCCAATACGGAGAAAACCGCACATAAGATAATTCAATTTCACTCGGTCCATTAACTGAAAGCGTTGCTCGAAACTTAAGCTTTGGTCCATGAGGTGAGTCGCGTAAAATAATATCCCCATCCCAGCGCATACCTATCTCATGCAAGACTGTCTTTTGGGCTTGACTACGAGCTCTTTCGAGATATGCAATAAATCCAGGAATATTTGTTAGCTTGGTTTCTGATTTCACCTGTATTGAAAGTTCATATATCGACCTGTAGCCGTGCATGATATTTTCAATTCGCTTACGACCAACAGCAGTTCCAGAATATCCAAACATCGAAAGGAACATTCGTGCCCGAGATGCGAACGATTTACGAAGTGACCCATCAGGAAGAACAGAATCAATAACTGCCACCAAACGACTCGAACGAAGACCGGATACAAAATCGGGATCAGTTGCTGAACCGGGGGTGATATCATAAAGTAGATTATACTTTTCGAGCTGTGCACCAGAATAGTCCCCCGCCTCATACCATGGGAATATCTCCGACACTTCTATTTTGATGCGATCATAGTAATCATCCCAAAGTTCGCGACAGTTTAATCTTACTGTTCCAAGACTTGTCTGCCCTGTATCAGACAGACCAGCCAGACGATAAATTTTACTGATATTAAAAATATGGCCCGGATTTGAACCTGCATTAAGTAACTTTTCTTCAAGACGTTTTATATGCTCTCCCGATGTCTCGGCCAAGATGACCAAATCAGGCGCACGTTCTTTCATCAAGTATTCAAATATCGTATCCGTATAGTTGGAATCGGCCTGATCAGGATAGAACCTGTGATGGAATATATCACGATTCTCAATTTCAATTGTTCTTGTCGCCTGCCCCGACTCAGCTCCAATCGTTACCAAATCGACACGACATTTGTGCGCTTCGTTCAGGTAAAAAATTACCGGCCAGTCGATTGACGCTTCATCGGAATATACATAAAGCACTCGCAGGTCGGTAACGGTGTACGACGTAAGGTTGGCACTTTGTCCGGTTATAGGATACAACGATGCCAAAAGAACAAGCGCAGTCATTATTAAATGTGACCAGGCTATTTGATGCTGTTTTTTCTCTATTTTCACCATGCCCGAATATATTCTAAATCAGATTCCGTTGTCAAAGTTGAAATTCAATTTACGAGAGGGAAATTTCTCTTTTCGAGTGAAAAAAATCAGTCACAAATCTCTTCATCTTCAGTTCGCCAGGCCGGATCAACAATACAAAGGAAGAGAAGCTCGGTTTGGCCGTCATTTTCGATCCATTGGAGCGATCCCGGGGGAATATCAATAGCGTCGCCTGCCTCAACCGGAGACATCTCGTCGTCAATATGCATTACTCCGTTTCCCGCAATTATGTAGTAAACTTCATCGGTTTTGAGTCTGTGTTTGATTGTACACTGACCGGGGGCAACTTTGGCATGAGCGAGCGAATACCGGCCCGAGAACGGATATTCCCGATCAGGGTGGAGCAGTTCTCTGAGGATAGTGCCATCACCGGCAGTGATAGCAGAGATTTCATTTAGTTTTCTAATTAGCATGTTGCAGGAAACGAAAAAGTGAGAGATTACGCATCAAAAAAAAAAGGCCGCCAATTTGGCAGCCTAAATCAATTTCTATATGACCTGATTATCGCGAAGCTTGGTGAAAAGCTTATCCGCGATCTCCTCGGGTGTCTCACCCTCAATCATCTCACCGCTCGGACGAGCCGGCGGAGGAGTAACTTTGGTCGTTTTGGTTGCCGAAGAAGCCCCAATGCCTGTGCCATCAAGTCCGAGATCTGCCGCACTCCATTTGGTGATCACTTTCTTCTTGGCCCCCATCTTGCCCTTGAGCGATGGAAGTCTTGGTTCGTTGATCTCTTTCACAACCGATACAACTGCCGGAAGTGATGTTTCAATAACATCGTAACCATCTTCGGTAATACGATGCACCGTTGCTTTGCCTTCTTCGATAGCATCAAATTTCTTTACATACATTGCCTGAGGCAGACCTATCATTCCGGCTACGGCGGCAGGAACCTGAGCGGAGTCAGAATCAACCGACTGCTTACCGGCTAAAATAAGAGAGTAATCTTCAATTTTTCCAAGAC
>JAUVAR010000038.1 GCA_030591625.1 Candidatus Zixiibacteriota bacterium | reverse complement strand
GGTTGAAGGCTGTGTTGTGGTGCCAAACCATTGTCTGGCGAGTGCGGCGGCCGCATCCATTTCAATACTACCGGTACCATCAACCATGGGGTGTACCTGGGAGATGTCACAAAAACCGGGCATCGTAAGGGAGCTTTCTGGGAAGATGAATAGTTCAAAGACACCCGGAGGAGTTCCAAAACGCGCGCTGAGAAAATTAAATGCGCCCATTACAGCAGGTTGAAAAATATCATGTGGGACATAGTCTTGAAAATTCTTTTTACTTATGTAATCAGATTGTATGAAGTGAACAGGGATTCCTGCGTTGCTTTCAATAGTGACCGTGTCATACCCGGAAACATATGGTTGAAAACTAAAGCTAGAATATTTTTGTGGTGGTCTTGATTCGAAGGTGGCCCGCCCTGAACCAACATCAACAGCCTCTGTTTTAGATGGAACAAGATAGTTGTACTCTTTACGAATATTGAATTTAAATCCAAGGGTGGTAGCGAAGGGATCAGAAATAAAAGGAATAGCGGTTGTGAAATCTTTGCCATGATAAAATAGAGTGAAATTTAAACTGTCACCTTTGTGAGCATACTCAGGCAGGATAATACCAAAGAATGTAAAGTCACGCCGTCTGTGGAAATCGACCGGTGTACCGTTATAGTAAACCGAATCAAGCTTGAGATGGAAATGCAGGTACATGTCGATGAAACGGGCTGAGTCGTCGAGTAGCTCTATTGAAATATCTGCACGAGCATTATCGATTACTTTTCCGTCCATCCCACCCATTGTGATTTCTGCATCACGATTTATAAAACGTGTTGGATAACTTATATTGGACATGTCTGAATTTTTGGATCTGTTTTTTTCTTTGCGCTGAAGAACCGCTCCTCTGGTGACTGTAATGTCTCCGCCCTCTTTTTCGTAGGAGATTTCAACTTCCTCGGGACGATTGGGATCAAACGAATAAACATATCTGTTGAAATCGATCCAGAAGTAACCATCGTCGGCCCGTTCATAAGCTGAACGTAAGAGCTCAAAGAGATTATCTCGACCATGCATCACAACAGGTTTAAAGAAGAATTCTCCCTGTTGTGATAAATTGTAATCTCGCCACAGAAAATTGGATGCTTCAAAACTAAACTTTTCTTTAAGCTTCGTATCAAAATTATCGGACATACGAATAAAACAAACTTCGAAATCCTGCTCCAAAAGACTATCGTTGGAACAACTGAATAAGTTGTTTCGTTCAACCCCCGCCGGGACATCAATAGATGCATGTCCTTTTCCGAGGAACACGGCAGTTGTTGGTCTTCCGAAGGTAGGCCTGAGAAGATAGATGGTGCCTGTTTCAAAATAAAAAGTAGCAATATCTTTTTTATAAGTGAAGTCTGATATCTCTGCAACTTCTGCCGGTGGCTTTTGAGAAAGGCTGCTCAGAAGTGAATTGTATTCGGATTTAAAACTCTTGTAGAAATCTGATGCTGCCATTACTGAACTGCAACAAATCATTCCAACTGTTATTAATAGAACTAATAATTTAGTCTGCTTAGACATAAATTCCCCTCCTCCACACATTCTGCGTTCGTTCTTGCTGGAGTTGTTAATAATTAAAATGATTCTTCTCTTTCATGCTTATGTAATAAGTTACAGCCAAATTGCTGTCACTACTTTATGTTAAGTTCTTTTGACTGATCATATTATACATCTAATGACGGTGGTTAGGCCAGTCTTGTTTAAGTGCTTTCTCACGTTACGAGTGTGAATCGCTGAGGTTCCGTAAAATTCAAACTACTTAAAAAGCGCGATATTCCCAGGAGCATCTTATCGTATCCCCCCCAAATTCGAATTATCACTTACTTTAGAAATTACATGTATCTCAGGTGGCAGTCAAGCGACGATTAGTTTGAGATCGGTCTAACAATTGATTATATAGAATGATTGGAGGAAAATTATGGATATACAGAAAATACAGAAATATCTTTGTGACGCTGGTCTTGATGGCTGGCTGATGTCTGATTTTCACGGCCGAAATGAAATTGCGATAGATTTCCTCGGCATTACTGGTATGCTGACACGTCGCTCATTTTACTTTATACCCGCTAAGGGTGAGCCGGTCGCACTCGTTAATGTGATCGAAAAATCAAAGTTTGAACATCTTGCCGGCAAACTATTAGCGTATTCGGGCTATACTAATCTTGAATCAGAATTGAAAAATATTCTCTCGGGTGTTCAGAAAGTAGCGATGGAGTATTCCCCCGGTGGGCGACTACCTTATATAGGGTTGGTTGATGCCGGTACTATCGAGATGGTTCGCGATATGGGCTGTGAAATTGTGTCGTCTGCAGATTTGGTTGCCAATTTTGGAGCACGTCTTACTCCCGTGCAAATAGCATCACATCGAGTGGCAGCACATAATGTGTTAGAAATTAAAGCTGCTGCACATCAGTATATTGCCAAATCGTTAACCGATGGTGACAAAATCAGCGAGCATGATGTTGTTGAGTTTATTCTTGGGATGTTTGATGCCTACGATATGGAAACAGACCATTCTCCTATCGTGGGGGTTAACGCACATGCGGGAGATCCACACTATGAGCCAGAAAAAGGCAACTGTGCACAAATTGAAAAAGGACAATTAATTCTGATCGATTTATGGGCCAAGATGAAATCTGATGATGGTACTGTTGCCGATATAACCTGGATGGCATACTCAGGCACAAAAGATGAAATCCCGGCAAGATATAATGAATTATTTGATGTCATAGTAAGAGCTCGCGATGCGGCCGTTGCATTCTTGCGGGAGAATATTGAAAAAAGATCTATATTGGGAGCTGAAGTTGATGATGCTTGTCGGAAGGTTGTTATCGATGCGGGATATGGTGAGTACTTTACGCATCGGACTGGCCACTCGATAACATCATCTACGCATGGTACCGGACCGAATATTGATAATCTCGAAACAGAAGACGGACGTCAGTTGCAGGAAGGTCATCTTTTCTCAATTGAGCCGGGCATCTATATGGATGATATCGGATTTCGGACAGAAATTAATGTGCTAATCTCTCATGAAGGATGCGAAGTAACGACACTGCCTCTGCAAACAGGCATTTTGCCACTCTTTTAGCTATATATAATGTATGTAACTAATGACATGATCGATGAGATCGTTTCCAAATATGGAAAACCAAACGAAGCGACGTTTCGATATGATGTATCTGAGAAAGAACATGATCTGATAAAATCATCGCAGAAGCATGGGCGCAACCATGATGTTACTTTGTATATTCGCAAAGATGATAAAATTGCTGTGATAGCAAAACCGTTCTATCCAAATGGCTTGTACCGTGCCCCGTCGGGAGGGATTCATCCGGGGGAAACTTTCATGGATGGTCTCAATCGTGAGGTTGGTGAAGAGGTTGGTATCAAGATCGCCGTTGATAAATTTATTTTGCGAATTGCTGTTACGTTTGTACATGAAGAGAGAATAATTGAATGGCGTTCATTTATTTTTACCGCTGATTATATTAGTGGAGATTTTAGTTATACCGACAAAGAAGAAATCTCCGAAGTACGACTGGCCGGATGGGATGAATTCAAAACTTTCAGCAAGATAATGCGCCGTTCGGATATTGGAGGGCTTCATTATAGAGCTGCTCTGCATGATAAAGTAGCGGAGTTGATTGACCCGACAAAATAAGTATGAACTAAGGCAGAATGAAAACGTGAATACTAAACTGATTAAACAAAGTCTTATCGGCGCGTCGATGATCACCGTTGGGGCAAACTTGATCGGACGTTTTTTAGGTTTTCTGCGTGAGGCGACGGTTGCATCATATTTTGGAACAAGTGAAGCACTTGATACTTTTATATTAGCCTTTACAATTCCTGAATTGGTTTCATTCATAATCTTTTCGGCTTTACCGACCGCGATAATTCCGTGGCTGGCTGAACATAAATTAGATGGGACAGAATCTGATCGCCGTCCCTTTATGCGCGGTCTGATTATTTTTGGTCTTATTTTTGGCTCACTCTCGGTACTAATATTTCTTTTACGTCAACCGCTGCTTTCATTCCTCGCTCCACGA
The DNA here is from genome assembly GCA_030591625.1 of Candidatus Zixiibacteriota bacterium. Taxonomy (GTDB): domain Bacteria; phylum Zixibacteria; class MSB-5A5; order GN15; family FEB-12. The sequence goes on along the minus strand of JAUVAR010000038.1, from coordinate 8,783 downwards.
CTCGAAGGGGATCAAATAGAACTGGGGCTAACGATACTCTCCTTGTTATCCGGGTTTGTTTTCTTTCGGGGCGTTGAATCTTATTTTCGGGGATGGATGCATGCACGCAAACATTTTATTATTCCGGCAACATCTCCGTTTTGGCTGAACGTTGCGGTGCTTGGGTCAGTATTTTTTCTATATGGAAAATTTGAAATTGTTGCACTTGCTATCGGATGGTTGATCGGTTCAATCTTGCTCTTTATTGTGCATGGTTTATTTGTGATTAAAATTCTGAACTTTAAGAGCGAATCTACAGATGTTGATCCGGCGATAAAAGGTCTCTTGCAGTTTGTGCTCTCGGTTGCAATTGTTGAGGCAATCTCATTGGCGTATCCGATCATTGATCGAATGATGGCCGCACGCTGGCTTGGTGAAGGTCAGATAGCAGCTTTGAGATATGCTTCGTTCTTGAGTTCGGTTCCACCGGGTATTTTAATCGTTACGATTTCGTTGGCTTCGTATCCCTGGATCACCGAATACAGTATGAATAATGAAAACATAAAGCTGCGGTTGGTGCATGACCAAACTCTTAAATTGATAGCTTTTATGGTATTTGTAGTAACGCCCGGCATGGCCTTGTTTTCATCCGACTTGATCCGGATTGCTTTTGAACGCGGTTCATTTGATGGTAGTTCGGTTGAGCTTTGCGCCGGTCCCTTTCGCTATTACTCTCTCGGACTCGCGTTCTATTCAATTTATATTTATCAAATGAGATTTTATTTCGCACGCAAAGCGACCAAAGCTCTCGGGATCATTCTCCTTAGCATGCTTATGATAAAAATTATCAGCAGCATAATATTAATTGAAATATTTGAGCATGAAGGACTCGCTATTGGTACTGCAATTGCCTGGGTGAGTGGGTTTATTATAATGTCGTTTGATCTAAAGCGGAGAGCTTCTCTTGACGCTGGTTCGATTATTGCAAAAATGGGTTTAAGGTTAGCTCCGTCAATCGTTATTGCACTCCTGATATGGTATGGGCTAATCTTTCTCTGGCCGCTTTCTGTTTCTGCTTCCCTTTGGTGGCAGGCAGGTCGTTTAACTCTCGTTGGAACGGCGGGAGTCCTTGCCTATTTTGTGACGGCACACTTATGTGGAGTTCGTGAACCGTTAGCGCTATTGAATATAGTACGTGAAAGATTCGGACGTTCGCAGGGTGGTCAGTTATGATTCTCTTTCTCGAATTTATCAGTCAACGTCATCGAGGAGGAGAGATTTATATCGGGAAACTGCATTCATTCTTGAAAGCTAATACCGCTTTGCTCTTGCCTAATGAACTTGAACCGATGCCAGAAAATCTTAGGAGCTTTAGGGAACGTGAGGCTCATTGCTTTGAGTTAGTAGAGGAGTCAAACCCCAAAATAGTTATTGCTGATATTTCTTCTTCTACTTGTAACTATAGAGCAATTAAAAAATTAAAGTCACGCGGCGGGCAACTTGTTCTCATCGTACAATCTGATCCTCCGTCCAATTTCTCAAAAACATTCTTCAAGAAAGTTCTGACCGGAATGTGCGAGAAATATATGATGAAAAATGCCGACATCATGATTTGCAACAGTGAATATACTACCGGCATTACATCTCGGTATCGCAAGTTAGATTGTAAAGTTGTAATCGCACCTCCCGGGATGCAGACTTCCCCTCAGACCAATCAGGAATTAGTCGGGGATAAAAGAAATCCTTTCAGGCTTTTGTATGTTGGGGAAATATCACGAGTTAAAGGTTTGAAATACTTAATCGAAGCTATCGCATTGCTCGGCCAGATCGACTTCACTTTGGATATTGTTGGTGGAGCGGCTCAAGAGCCATATTATATGAAGCAGGTCGAGAGTTTGGTCGCAGAATATTCACTATTTTCGAAAATTAAATTTAGAGGATATTGCGACCGTGAAACTCTGGACCATCTTTATGAAATATCAAGTTTACTGGTTGTTCCTTCAATAGTTGAAGGCTATGGTATGACAGTAGCGGAGGCTTTATGTTTTGGTCTTCCGGTCGTAGCCTCAAATACTGGCGGTATTCCTGAGGTTTTGGGAAATAGTGGGGCTGCAATCTTGGTTCCACCGGCAGATCGAACCGCTTTGGCCGATGCGATCAGGAAGCTTTATGAAGACCCTGCTGCGTGCTCCCGAATGAGCCAGGCAGCATTCGAACGGTCGAGCCAGATCAGCAACTGGTCTGATTTTGATGAAATACTCTCCGAGCAGTTGATTCCATCACTAACATCTAATCCAGAATAAATCGAAAAAAAACAGATTGCTACATGATTTCGTATGGGTGTCGATTAATTATCTTGACGATTCCAGAATAATTGGTATATTCTTGAGCTAATTTTGAAAGGCAAGAAACGATGAAAAGAACATATCAACCCTCGAACCGGAAACGGTTAAATGACCATGGATTTCGCGCGAGAATGGCCACTAAGGGTGGCAGAAGAGTACTCGCACGTCGCAGAGCTAAGGGCAGAAAGCGTCTGGCCGTAACTATTGCCAAGAAGCACTAGCTTATCCCGTGACTTGAGTCTGAAAAGTCGCAGGGAAATTTCAGATATTTTAAGGAGAGGGAAACGCTTTTCCGGAAAATTTCTGAGACTTGTTTGGCTCGAATCAGACTCATTTGGTTATGCTGTTTTAGTTTCAAAACGTGATGGCATTCCGAGCCAGAGAGTTAGACTAAAACGACTAATCAGAGAGGCGATTCGAATGAATCGAGGTCGTCTTAATAATAATGGGAAAATGCTACTCCTTCCGAAAGGTCAGGAGCAGGAACCGAAATTTGAGCAATTCAACGCCGATATCGTCAGAATATTCGACCAACTCAACGCCAGCGGGTAAAATATCCCGCCTCTGCGCCTACCCAATTATCGCTCTGATATACGTTTACAGATATACACTATCACCGTTGATCGGTAACTCATGCCGTTTTGATCCAACTTGTTCGCATTATGGCGAAGAAGCACTTTCGCGCTATGGAGCATTTCGCGGGAGCATCAAAACAGTAGCACGTGTGCTCCGGTGCCACCCCTGGCATCCGGGCGGATACGATCCGGTTGAATAAAATAGCCCCAAACTGGTAATAGTTTCAAATAGGAAGAGACAGGGAAATATATTGGATAAGAAAACACTCCCGTTAGTAGTAGTTCTGTTGGTTGGTATAATCTTTTACTGGCCGATCATGGAATTTCTTGGATTTGCCACACCAGAATCTGAGCGACCGCTTATAGTAACCGACTCAATAACGGACAGTTCTGTAACAATCAATCAGGTAGATCCGGCTTTCTTACCACAGACCGACGTTATGATAGCTCAGGCACCAGTTCCACCTGAGTTTGTAAATGATTCTCTTCCCGTCGATTCGATTTGGATCGAGACTAAAAAATATTCTATCGTTCTATCAAGTTTGGGTGGCGGTCCGGTATCAATCAAGCTGAAAGACTATTTGTATCGTGATGATGGTTACATTGAAATGCTTCCAAACTCTATCGCAGCGACTCCAAATCTTATTTTCAAAGATGGTGCAACTCAAACCTCGAATCTCAGATTCATATCAAATTTACAAACGGGCAGATACGAAGCATCTTCTTCGAATGTTAATCTAACCTACACATATACTACTGAGGCGGGCGGGCAAATTGTTCGTTCGTTTACGTTCTATCCCGATAGCTATCACATTGATATGAGTGTCCGGGTGGTTAACGCCCAGACGTTCGGATTTGAACGCTCTTATAATGTAGAATGGAATACACCACTCGGGCTTACCGAACCGGATGCCGGTCCTGATTATATGGATATGAGGGCTGTTGCAATGCAGGGTGGTTCGAGTGTTATACTTGATGATTACGAAGGTATGACTCTCAAACAGGAAGAAGTTGGCGCGGCTGAATGGGTCGGTGTGCGTTCAAGATATTTCGCTGCTTTCATTGTACCGAAAACCAGAAGCGGTGAATCTGTTTATGCCAACGGTCAAGAGAAAGAGATTGTCATTGATGGCAGCTCGGTTGATTCACGAAAGATTACCGCCGGTATAAAAATGTATCTTGATGCCGGTGTGGATTTTGAACATAAATATCAAATCGTTGTTGGTCCGTTGGATTATTCGATGCTCTCTGATTATGAAGTTGGTCTGGAAGATATGCTCGATATAGGAACTACTCCTGTCGTCGGCATCCTTATCAAACCGTTTGCTATTTTTATTATTTGGTTGCTGCCGATTCTGTATTCCTTTATTGGTAACTACGGTTTTGTAATTATAGCTTTTGCTATTCTTGTTAAGATTGTTACTCTGCCATTATCCTTAAAAGCTTTCAAGTCGATGCGGGCAATGAAAGATATTCAACCGCACATGGATAAGCTTAAGGAGAAGCATAAGAAAGATCCTCAGCAGCTCAATCAAGAGATGATGAAGCTCTACAAGAAGCACGGTGTCTCTCCGCTTTCGGGATGTTTGCCGATGCTTCCGCAAATGCCTCTTTTGTTTGCATTGTTTGCGGTCTTTCGTTCAACGATCCTGCTTCGTGATGCACCGTTTATCTGGTTCATCGACGACCTTTCAAAAGGCGCGACCGGGCTTACTGACCCGTATATTATTCTTGTCCTGTTAATGGTTGCGACACAGTTTGTTTCTCAAACTCTTACGATGCCGAGCACCGGACAGAACAAAGGACTTATGTATGCGATGCCCCTCTTTATGGGCTTCATCTTTTATTCATACTCGGCCGGACTCGTTCTCTACTGGACCTGTTTCTCACTACTTTCACTCGTTGACTATTTCTTGTTCCGTCGCAACAAGAATGCCGAAGTGAAAGCGGCTTGATGATGCGCGCTTATGTCACGACCTATAAATCATGATGAAACTTTTGTCGCAATAATTACCCCCCCCGGTGAGGGGGGGATTGCGGCTCTTAGGCTGGCTGGGCCGGACAGTCTTAAAATCCTCAAGAAACATTTCAAACCGAAGAGCTCACAAAAGGCAGAACCATTCCTGATGCGCGTGGGACACTTCGTTAACGAAGATAAAAAAATCCTTGATGAAGTGATGGCGGTCTATATGCCGGCCGAACGATCTTATACCGGGCTTATGCAGGTTGAAATATTTTGTCATGGCGGACGACAGACAATCAAAGAGATATTGGACCTATGTATCCAGTCGGGGGCCCGGGCGGCGATGCCCGGTGAATTCACGCAAACTGCATTTCTAAATGGCCGGATCGATCTGGCTAGAGCTGAAGCGGTCGCCGAAATGATAGCGGCCAATACCGAGTCATCTCTGAAAGCTTCTCGGGAGCATCTATTGGGAGCATATTCGGAGCATGTTGAGGCTCTCAGAAAAAAACTTGTTCATATTGTAGCTGAGACCGAAGCTGGAATCGATTTTCCAGATGAGGACAAAGATGCTCAGAAAAGTTCTATTTATGAAAGTTTGAATGAGATTTTGGAAGATCTTGAGGTTTTGATCAAAAGCTACCAAGGCGGCCGGATCATCAAAGAAGGGTTCAACGTTGCTATCAGTGGAAGACCAAACGCAGGGAAATCATCACTTTTCAACAAACTCCTTCAAAGTGAACGCGCCCTTGTTACCAGGACACCGGGAACAACTCGTGACTTTTTGAGCGAATCGATCGATCTTGACGGTTTTGCCATAAATTTGACCGACACAGCTGGCCTTAGAGAAGGTGGTGGCGAAATTGAGAGGTTGGGGCAGCTTAGCTCATTGAAATTAATCAAAAATTCTGATCTTGTTCTCTGGCTTGTAGATATCTCCATTAGAGGTTGGGAATCGAAACTTGAAAGCGATTTAGATAAGCTCCTAAATAATACTATCATGTTGGTGTACAATAAGATAGATGCCATTAAAAACATTAAGAGCCTGCCTGACAAAGCGTTAAAAAGATCAATTGATATCGAACCTGCTTTCATTTCCTGCAAGACTGGAAAAGGTTTGAAGTCTCTTAAGAGGATGATTTCCGATCAGATCGAGAGAACAATGCCCGACTTGACATCGGGGCTGATAGTGACATCGGCCAGGCATAAAAAGAAGCTAAGCTCAGCAATCAAGGAATTGAAATCAGCTCGAGAGAAAAATATGATCGGTGAGACAGCTGAGCTAATTGCAGTCGATTTGAGAGCTGCTCTTTCTGAATTGGATGAAATTACGGGACGCGTTTATACTGAAGATATTCTTGGGCAAATATTTGCCCATTTCTGCATTGGCAAATAAGCCAAATATTCAGATTTATATAATTATGAGAACCGGAAAAGATTATATTCGGTTTCACGTGAAACAGTTGTAATCAACTTGATTGTGATATATGAAAAACAGAGATTTTGACATAGTTGTAATTGGTGGCGGACATGCCGGTGTAGAAGCTGGTTTAGCTGCTGCCAGAATGGGGCGCAAAGCTGCCATTATAACGATGGACCGAACTAAACTTGCCCTAATGTCCTGCAATCCTGCTATAGGTGGGATAGGTAAGTCGCAATAAGTAAAAGAGATAGATGCACTTGGTGGAGTTATGCCGGTTGCCATTGACGCTACCGGAATTCAATTCCGGCGACTGAATCTTTCAAGCGGTCCGGCAGTTTGGTCAACCCGAGCTCAAGCTGACCGAATTGAATACAATGACTTTGTAGTAAAAGCATGTGAAGAAACTTCCAACCTTGAAATTATCGAGGCTACTGCATCTGAGCTGTTAGTTGAAAATGACAAAATAGTTGGAGTTGGCTGCGAAGATGGTCAGAAAATTATGGCTCGGGCAGTTGTTATTGCAACCGGTACATTTCTTGGTGGCCTGATTCATATCGGCGATAAAAAGATCGAAGGTGGCAGGCTTGGCGAAGATGGTGCATCTGCTTTGTCAAAATCGTTCCGATCGCTCGGATTTGAGGTCGGAAGGCTCAAAACTGGAACCCCGCCCCGCCTTGATGGCAAAAGTGTTGACCTCTCAAAATGTGAACCTCAGCCTGGCGAAGATCCTATCCCGTTCTTTTCATATAGAACTAAAGGACGAACACTTACTCAGATAAGTTGCCATCTGACAAAGACTACCGCCGAAACGAAACGTATTATAACAGAGAATATGCACCGTTCACCAATCTTTTCTGGTCAGATCGATTCGACTGGTCCAAGATATTGTCCTTCAATTGAGGATAAATTCTTTAGATTTAAAGATAAAGAAAGCCATCAGCTATTTTTGGAACCTGAAGGAAACGGCACTGACGATATTTACCCGAATGGCTTTTCCACTGCTTTACCCGAAGATGTCCAGCTTGAAGCGATCCGAACTGTTATTGGTTTAGAGGAGGCTATAATAACTAAGCCTGGATATGCCGTAGAGTATGACTATTGTCCTTCATTTCAAATCAAACCATCCTTAGAAACAAAGCGAATAGCCGGACTTTTCTTTGCCGGACAAATAAATGGGACTTCTGGCTATGAAGAAGCCGCCGCCCAGGGGCTTATGGCCGGTCTGAATGCATCCCTTATGGTAGCTGGTGAAAAACCGCTAATACTTGATAGGTCAGAAGCTTACATCGGCGTAATGATTGATGATCTGGTTACGAGATCAACTACTGAGCCATATCGGATGTTCACAAGTCGGGCTGAGTACCGTTTGGCTCTACGTGAGGATAATGCTCGTGAACGGCTCTTTGCTATCGGACATCGTTACAATTTGATTCCTGATGAAGATTATCGTGAATTTGCAGAATCTTTAAAACGGCGTGAATTGCTCATTAAGAAATTCGAATCAACTCATCTGAAAGTGTCTGAGCTTGGAGAGCTGTCGAGCCGGTTTCAGCGACGGGATGCTGTCAGTATGGCGCACCTCTTCAAATTGCCAGGGGTTGACATAAATGATCTGATCGCTCTTATCAAGAAACATGATAGCGAGCTTTCTTTGGAGCCGGAAGCGCTAAGTCAGGTAGCTATAAAAATACGTTATGAAGGATATATCGCGAAGCAACAGAGGGAGATAGACAAATTCAAGAAGCAGGAATCGGTGCTGATACCGGACGGAATTAGCTGGTCTGGTATAGTAGGGTTGAAGAATGAAGCAGTAGAAAAATTCTCCCACTTCAAGCCTCAATCGCTTGGTCAGGCAAGCCGGATCGAGGGAATAACGCCTGGAGATATCTCGGTTCTCTCTGTTCATCTTAAACGTCTTCGAATTGAGAGGGCTGCACAGAAGTGACACGATCTATAGACTTTGACTCAAAAGAACTCCTCAAACGGCTTGATCCTGATAATTTGGTCTCTTCCTATTTCGATCTTCTCGAAAAGGAGAACAAGCGGAGCAATTTGGTTTCACGTGAAACATCACGAGCAGACCTTGAGCTTTTGGCTGCCGAATCGCTTCTTCCGCTCGAATATCTTGAAATTGAGGCCAAATCATATCTCGATATCGGCTCTGGGGGCGGATTCCCCTCGATTCCTATTTGCCTCTCTGGCAGGGTAAAAGGGCCAATCTGTCTGCTCGACCGTTCGGAGAAAAAATCGGCAGCCCTCAGACGGATGTGCTTCTCCTTAAGACTTAGCTCCAAAGTTGTAACTTCAGAGATTGAGAGATTTGAGCCAGACGATCAGTTCGATTTGATCACAATGAGATTGGTTTCGCTTACCCCTGAAATCCTTAAGAAAGTCGGCTCATTGTTGACAGAACGTGGTCGCTTTGTGTACTACTTTTCCTGTGATATTAACAATGAATTCTTAAGTTCAACAAGCTACGAAGCGAGATCAGATAAGTC
>JAUVAR010000121.1 GCA_030591625.1 Candidatus Zixiibacteriota bacterium | reverse complement strand
GTCTTATGATGTTAGGGCGTTTCTATAGCAAAACTGCCTGGCTCTCCAGATTCCCGATAGCAATCCTGATCGGCTCGGGTGCCGGTGCGGCTATTCCTGCGATGCTTCAAGCTCGCATACTACGACAAATTTCGGCAACGATTGGACCGCTCTGGTCCGATGGAATGCCCGACTTTGCTTTAATAGTAGTTCTAATTGGAGTCCTTACTACCCTTTCATATTTCTATTTTAGTCGTGAGCATGTTGGCCTGTTTGGCAAAACTGCCCGCACCGGGACATATTTCCTGATGCTGTTTTTTGGTACAACTTTTGGATATACCGTTATGTCACGCATGTCAACATTCATTGGCCGAGTCGAATTTCTACTTACTGATTTCCTTAAAATTACAAATTAACATGAGCTTGTTATGACCTGTTCAAAATGCAGGATTGCTATGATCGAACAAAAACGTAGTTTTCATAAACAGCGCAAATGGATCTGCCCCAAGTGCAAGCGGGTGACATTCCAACCAGAACGTAAAAAGTGATCGACGACCGGCTTGCTGAAATTATATTCCAATTGTATCAATAATCTTTGAATAAACTATGTAATAGGTGGTACGTATGATAACAATGGATATTAATATTGATGTCTGAAGATGCTTTGACAAAGAGTGTGAGAGTGGGAACATCCGGCTATTCATTTGCCGACTGGAAAGGACGATTCTACCCCAACGGAATAGACAAAGGAAAGATGCTCGACTACTATGCAACTAAATTTGAAACAGTTGAAATCAATTCAACATATTACGGAATTCCGCATCCAGCTGTATTTTTTAATATGCTAAAGAAAGTACCCGACAATTTTGATTTTATGGTGAAAGTCCCTCAAGCATTAACTCACCGCAGAATTGACATCACTGCAGACAGAGATAAATTTATAAATGCGATTGCACCTTTGACAGAAGCAGAAAGACTGGCTGGTTTATTGGCACAATTCCCATATTCATTTAAGTTTTCGCAAGCTGCCCTTGATTATGTTGCTTTCTGCCGGGATGCTGTCGCTCCGAACCGACTATTTGTGGAATTCAGACATAATAGCTGGGTCAATCGTCAGATGTATGACCGGCTTCGCGTAGAAGAAATTGGATACGTTTGTGTGGATGAACCAAAGTTGTCAGGCTTGCTCGACCCCGATTATTTCAACACAACTGACACAGGATATATAAGATTGCATGGCCGTAATGCAGAACAATGGTGGGATGGCGGTGCGCTGCGCTACGATTATTTGTATAGTGATGAAGAACTCAAGGAGTGGCGAAAGAGAGTTAAGAAAATATCTGCTAAAGTGAAGAAGCAATATGTCTTTTTCAATAATTGCCATGAGGGAAAAGCAGCAGAAAATGCTAATAAGTTTATAGAAATGATCGGTTCTGAAGAACCAAACAAGCAATAAAAATGAAAAGTCATTTTGGTTGACCAGAGCATAAAAAGAAACGATACTCGGTTGACCGTTTAATTGGAGAATTATGTATTTACAGATTAAAGAGATAAGAAAGCAGTTTGGTGACAAAGTTGCAGTTGAGAAACTCTCACTGAATGTCCCCCGTGGTGCTATATATGGCATCATCGGCCCTAATGGAGCGGGGAAGACGACGACGATCAGGATGATTATGAATATAATCGCACCTGATTCAGGCGAAATTATATTCGACGGTAGCCCGATCGATGAAACATTTCGTGATAAAGTCGGATATTTACCCGAAGAACGTGGTCTTTATAAGAAGATGACGCTCATTGAGATAATTACCTACATGGCTGAGCTTAAAGGTGCCAAAGTTAAGGATATCATGCCCAAGATTGATCCCTGGCTTGATCGTATGCAGCTTCTTGATTACCGCGACAAGAAAGTGGAAGAGCTCTCCAAGGGTATGTCACAAAAATTACAGTTCATCACAACTTTGATCCATGACCCTGAAATTATTATTCTCGATGAACTATTCTCGGGGCTTGATCCTGTGAATATGGAACTTATGAAAACTGTCATAATGGAATTAAAACGAGACCAGAAGACAATCCTCTTTTCGACTCATGTAATGGAGCAGGCAGAAAAACTGTGTGACTATATTTGTATGATCTCAAAGGGTAAGAAAGTCCTGGATGGATCGTTATCTGATATAAAATCCGGCTTTGGAACGAATTCAATCCAAATTGATATCGAAGGTGATGGAGCTTTTATCTCTTCGCTTCCGGGTGTTGAACGTATGTCGGAGTTCAATAATTATATTGAATTACAGATGTCAGAAGGAGCCGACCCCGATGCTATCCTTCAAGGGATGGTTGGTAAAGTCAAAATTCGACGGTTCGAAGTAGTTGAACCATCGTTATACAATATATTTATTCAAACAGCAAAACTTTCAAACGAAGAGCTTGAGGCGATGGAGACAAACAATGCATAAGTACTTCACGATCCTCAAGCGGGAATACGCTCAGATCGTAAAGAAGAAATCATTTGTTATCGGAATATTTCTTACTCCGGTACTAATGGCAGCATTTATGATTCTTCCTGCAATCCTTGCCGACAAAGATGTTTCGCATTCAGAGACAGTTGCAATCTTAGATCAATCCGGATTACATATTGGTCAACAGTTTGCCGAAAGCCTGGCCCAATATAAACTCGAAGATACAGATGTTCCTTCTTATGAAATTGTTGGTGTGGAAACAATTGATGTCGCAGACCAGGAATCGTTTGACAAAAAATATGATTCTCTACTTATGCAAGTTTCGGATAAAGTTGTAAAGTATATGGTTGTGATCAAACCGGAACCACACGTAGGTGATTCTGGATTGATTTTGGTCTCTAACTCCGACAACTTTAGAACATCAAGACGTTTCGAACATCAGTTCTGGAAATTAATGTCAACCGAAAAACTTCGTCATAGTGAAGTTAATATGCCGATTGATTCAATCCTGGAGCTCACTGCAAGTGTGAAGATGATAAAACGTGACACTACCGGCGATGCAATTCCATTTGTTGTTAAGATGTTCACCGCGCTTGTGTTTGTTATGATTATGTACATGATGATAATTATGTACGGGACAACATTGATGCGCTCGGTTATTGAAGAGAAAAACTCTCGAATAATGGAAGTGTTAGTATCATCGGTATCCCCATTCCAGCTTATGCTGGGCAAAGTGCTGGGGATGGGTGGTGCAGCACTTACGCAGGTCTCTGTCTGGATAGCTTTAGGTCTTATGATGTACCTGTCGGCAGGCACTATTTCGATGAGTCTTGATTCATCCCTTGCACGAATAATATTCAACCCGCTCATTGTTGTCTCATTCGCATTGTTTTTTGTCGTTGGGTATATTCTTTATTCGGCACTATTTGCTCTCATTGGTTCAGTTGTCAATTCGGAAAAAGAAGCTCAGAATTTTATTTTCCCTATAACAATATCGCTGATAATTCCTATTATGGTAAGTACACCAATCGCTATGGACCCATACGCCCCCTGGGTTGTAGCGATGTCGTTTATACCGTTGTTCACACCTACCATGATGCTTATGAGAATTCTATTTATCTCACCAACCGTAACAGAGTATTCTATCTTCTCAGGAATTCTTGGAGAGGCGATTTTAGGATTTATAACTCTGACTCTTTCAACTATTGCAATCGTTTGGTTCTCTTCACGCATATTTAGAGTTGGAATTTTGATGTACGGTAAACGTCCAACCCTGCCTGAAATACTTAAATGGATCAAACACTAATTTAGGAATACTATTGATGTTCGAGCGTTCTACACTTCCACGAGTTTTACTTTTACTGGCAATATTTGTCTTTCTTTCTGCTAACACGGTTCACTTTGTTGAAACATCCGATGGTAATTTGTGGGCTTCCTCACAACCAAACTATCAACTTGATTTCGAGAATGCTGCCAATATAGGAGTACGACTAAATCTAAAATCGGCGATAGTCGTTGATTATAGCAACGGGGAAGTGTTGTACGCACGTAACGCCGACAAGAAAAGACCTATTGCATCAATTACAAAATTGGTTACGGCGATGGTCATTCTCGACAAGGGGATTGATCTTGATAAGAGACAAATAATATCAAGAGATGATGCACGTAATTCATCCAAGTCACGTCTTAAGCGAGGTTATGAATTAACTTTACGTGACCTTTTACATGCCGCCCTGCTTAGTTCTGATAATCGAGCGGCACGAGCATTAGCAAGAGCAACATCGGGGTCAATTGAGGCGTTTGTATCTGAGATGAATGCAAAAGTAAGATCGCTTGGTTTAACCAATACAGTGTTTTATGAACCTACCGGTCTTGACTCCAAGAATGTTTCGACTGCCCACGAAGTAGCACGTTTGTTGCATTATGCGTATGACTACAAAATGATAGCCTCGATTACATCGAGCAAAACTAAAATGGTGACAGTCGTTAACAAAAAGAACAAGCAGCTAAGAATGTCGAATACGAATATGATGGTTCATTCTCGACATAAAGTTCTGGCAGGGAAGACCGGGTTTATCCGAGCGTCGGATCATTGTCTCGCTACATTGTTGAAGAACAAGAAAGGCCAAACATTGACTGTTGTTGTTTTGGGTGTGCCGGGAGATCGTCTGCGTTTCAAAGAATGTCGCAAGCTTGCCGATTGGGGATTTAAGAAAACTTAGAGGAAGACAGGATTATTTCACCAGCCTTCCATTGAAAATTATTACTAACGTTTACAAACATTGTTTAGCGATTTAACTGTTATCTTCGATTTAACATTTTCCAGTTCTTACCGTCCCATCGGGCCATGAAACTCTTTGTTCCATCTTGCACTTGAGTGAAATATCCACCGGCAATCAATTCACCTCGATATACTCGCATTGAAAAAACATCTCCGGATATCTTAGTGCCGAGTTTTTTCCAATCTTTACCGGTCCATCGTCCCGCAAAATATGACTCTGGTATATCTCCGGGAAGAGATAATCCTCCCGCAATCAGATTTCCGTCGTGTACGGCTAACTCAGAAACTGGGCAACAGAGAGTTGTGTCAATTGGAACCCATTTGTCACCAACCCGTTTTGTGACTGCATTGATTTGCAAATCATCTTTATCTCGGTATGACTCAGCAACGACTAATTCACCCTCAAACACCGTTAACGCAGAGACCGAACCTTCATTTCTTGAATCGATTGCACTCCAATTTTGACCATCCCACATTGCGATATTACGTGCTTTGTAACCTGCAATTTCGGTGAATGACCCAGCTGCAATTAGCTTGCTATCCCAGATTGTAAGGGCCATTATTGCACCATCAGCTTCAGTGCTGATTGGCTCCCAACCTGTTCCGGTCCAAATGGCTATAATGTCACTATAAACACCGCTTAAACAACCAGCTTCACAGGGCATTGACATGGCGGCATATAGTTCGCCTTTGAATGCTATCATGTCATAGATTGATTCGTCACCAAGAATGCCCATTTGTTGCCAACCTTCGCCATCCCAACGAGAAACAAGTTGAGGTCCGGAGGTCGCTATTGTGAACTCAGCCTGAGTGGTGACAAGCTCATTTTTAAATACAGCCATTGCGAGCACAGGAGAGCCGATACGGTCGCCAAGTGCAAATAGATCTTCCATACGATATTTTTCGGCTGCCTTCGCATCGATTGAGGCCGGGGCAGTATTGTCAACTGTTTCCTGTCCAAGCACAAAGCAGGGTAGTAGTAAGGTTATAAATACACTGATTCCGATAGTTCTGAACATATTATCATACTCCTGTTAGAGAAAATCGCTGTGGATAGCGATATTAAGATATAGCAATCATTTTGCTTGGTGTCAAGCTTCTATAGATTTCATATTGCTTGCTATATCAAATACCGATCTGAAAGCTCACACAACATGGAGACATATCGTCATTGAATCAATAAACTCTTGACTTTTGAAATAGCTATCACATATACTTTATATATCAAGCGAGTGAGCCACAAACCAATCAATCTTTTGTAGCTCAATAGCTTAAATAATTTCATCCGGAACTCCTGAATCAGCTTCAGGAGTATTATCGCAACGGGGTCGCTTTTCTTTATTAAAATCTTGGATATCTATTTAATAAGATAATATACATATAACCGATTTACTTCGGTGATCGTTTTAACCTGTTAAATAAAAGAAGAGGCAACAAATGAAGAAAGCATTTTCTATCGCATCCTGGAATGTCGAACATTTCAAGGGCCAGACTAACCGTGTGAATAGGGTGGTCGATTTCCTTATTGACAAAGATGGGGGCAACAAGCCCGATGTATTCGCACTTTACGAAGTTGAAGGAAAAGATGTGTACTCTGCTCTGGCAACCAAGATGGCCGGTTATACATTTCATATTACTGAAGGGGCTCAATCTCAGGAGATTCTGGTCGGGATTTCTAATAAGTTAACAGCCTTTTTTACTCAGCGCATTGAATTTAAAACCGGTAATAATTTCCTGCGTCCGGGAGCACTATTAACCGTCAAGAAAAATGATATTGATTATACGATTCTATTTCTTCACACAAAAAGCATGACTTCACCGGTTGGTTTTGGATTACGTGATGAGATGCTCAGCAGAGCGACCAAATTTAGACGTAAAATGGAAAAGAAAAATGAAATGCCCAAGTGGTCGTCTAAATATCTGTTTATGGGCGACTTAAATACTATGGGGCTCGAATATCCATTCGATAAGGATATCGCATCGACAATTGAATTGGATCGATTGGATGGAAGAGCTAAGTATGCTAAAATGAGACGTCTTATCAAATCAGCTGACAATACATTCTGGAATGGTACCAGGTCATCATATCCCAAATCCGATCTTGATCACGTAGTTGCCAGCAATAATCTCACTTTTAAATCATTTGGTGAAGCTTCTGTAAGTGTAAGAGGATGGGTGACGAAAGATAGTGATGCCGAGGCGGATACCTGGATCAGTCAGTATTCGGATCATTCATTATTGTATATGGAAGTAATGGAAGATTGATCGAAGCAATAATAGGGAAGGCTTGATAATCCATCAGGCCTTCTCATCCCATAACGTCCCATAATACATATTATGTTAACTTGCGGATTGCTGCTTTATTATGATATTTATTATTGAAGAGGCCTCGATGAGGCCTATTTCGCTACTATATTAAGTAATCTGCCTTTGACGAAGATTTTGCGCTTAATATCTTTGCCTTCCAGATGTGCCTGCACCTTTTCTGATGCAAATGCAGCCTTTTCGACTATCCCCTGGCTATCATCGACCGCAACTTCAACAGTATCGCGTACTTTGCCATTGATTTGGACCGCAATTGTGATCAAATCGCTGATTATAGCTTCAGGATCATACTCTGGCCAATTTGATTTGAATACCGAGCCAGACATTTCGCACATCAGCCATAATTCTT
>JAUVAR010000068.1 GCA_030591625.1 Candidatus Zixiibacteriota bacterium | reverse complement strand
GGAATCTGTAAATTAACAGAAAGCTCAAATACCGATGTAGAGATCGAGCTCGATATCGCCGAATTTTCATCGCTTCTATTTGGAGCTGTCAGTTTTGGGACTCTCATCGAATATTCTCAGGCAAAAATTGACCGTCTCGAGATGCTCGAAACAGTCAATCGTATCTTTGCGACCGACAAAAGACCCTGCACAATTACTTCATTTTAGACTTTACTTTAATTTGCCTGAATACAGGCCGTAGTAGTATAATGGCGTGATACTAAGAACCTAACAACTACCCGAGTAAAGTTGGCCTATGAGTTTTGAAAGTTTCATTGCCCGGCGTTATTTTAATTCCGGAAGATATTTTGTGTCCGTCTCGACCTGGATCACCACCGTTGGTGTCATGCTTGGTGTTGCGGTTGTATGTTTTGTAATGTCTATGAACAACGGTTTTGAGTCAGAAATTCGCTCTCGTCTCTTAGGCACTACCTCACATATTTCTATCTTCGCCTCCGGCGAAAGGCAAATCACCGATTACAAATCTATTATCGAACAGGTCGAAGCTATCCCGAATGTAGTAGCTGCATCACCATTCATATTTTCAAAGTCTGCAATTCAATCAGAAAAAGCGGGCGATGGAATCATTGTACGAGGGATAAATCTCGATCAGGAACGAAATACTGCCAATATTGAAACTGATATCATTATAGGTGAGTATAGTTTTGATCAAAAGCTGATTGGTGATGATTCGATTCCCGGAATTATAGTGGGCAAAAACTTAGCCTCAAGCCTTAGTGCTTTTGTGGGTGAGCCTATTCTGCTCTACTCAATTTCCGGTGAAAACCTCAGGAGCACTTCTCGCCCCAGACTTAAAAAATTCTACGTCTCGGGTATTTTTGAGACCGGCATGTATGAATTCGATGGCCAGCAGGTATATATCGCCCTTGAGGATGCACAGGACCTTTTCCGAACCGGCGATGCCGTAACCGGGGTACATCTTAAATTAACCGATATCTATCTCGCCGAAGAAATGACACCACAAATCGACTCAATATTAGAGTACAAATGCCAGGTCACTCCGTGGAACGAGCTCCATAAGAATCTCTTTTCATGGATCGCATTTGAAAAGCAGATACTCTTTCTCGGGTTTATCTTGATAGTTATTGTGGCAGGTTTTTCGATTATTTCTACCCTCGTTATGATGACAATGGAGAAAAGAACCGAAATCGGGATTCTCAAGACTATCGGTTCAACTCCGTATTCAATCCTAAAAATATTTCTCTATAAAGGTATGACAATAGGGGGGATAGGAGTTCTGGGTGGCTGGTCAATATCATTGGTTGGAGCCTTGATTCAAAACAAATTTCAACTTATATCACTGCCGCCAGATATCTATTTCATAAGCTATCTTCCGATTGAAAGTCATCTGTCGGATTACCTTGTAGCAGGGCTGACAACGCTCTTTATATGCTTCCTGGCATCACTCTACCCGTCGCTTAGAGCTTCAAACCTGTCAGTTGTAGATGTACTGAGGGAATAAATGACAGTTATAGCACGCAAATAACTAAGTTTTTGGCCGATTCTGACGAAAATACAAAGTGTAGGTTAACATATAGGATATGCATCTAAATTGAATATGGAAATGAACCAGACAATTCTTTCTGCAAACGGCATACACCGTGATTTTAAGACAACCGAGGGCGTATTGCCGGTACTTAAAGGAATATCTTTGAACGTCGCAAAAGGGGAAATGGTAGCTATTACTGGTGCCTCCGGGGTTGGTAAATCAACTCTCCTGCATCTTTTGGGCGGTCTCGACCGACCTACAAGTGGTCATGTACGACTCGTAGATACAGAGCTATCGAACTGTAGCGAAGCCGAATTAGCAAAGTTTCGAAACAAGAATGTCGGATTTGTCTTCCAGCATCATTATCTGATGGATGATTTCTCAGCTTTGGAAAATGTAATGATTCCTATGCTTTTAGCAGGCGTTTCACGCTCTAAAGCTAAAGCAAATGGGGAACTCTTGCTTGAGGAAGTTGGTTTAATAGATAGAAGATCGCACCGTCCACGCGAAATGTCGGGTGGCGAACAGCAGCGAGTGGCAGTGGCCCGGGCACTTGCCAATAGCCCCGAAGTTGTGTTGGCGGATGAACCTTCGGGTAACTTGGATACTGCAACGGGAAAAGCCCTCCACGATCTACTGAGGAGCCTGAACCGAGAAAAGAATGTCACTTTCCTCGTGGCTACTCATAACCGAGATTTGGCTAATAGTTGCGACCGTGAATACGTAATGATTGATGGAACGTTGTCCGTTTCAGAATAGGCAGATAATATGAAAACAAATTGTCAAGATTGCAAAAGCAGAGAAGCGGCAGTTCATCTTACGCAAATAATCAATAATGAAAAAATTGCGCTGTCTCTATGCTCTGAGTGTGCCGCAGCAAGAGGGTTTCATTCCCCTTTGGATAATGTACCATTTCCACTTGCCGATATCCTTGCCGGAATCGCCGGTGATACAGGAATGTTGGGAGCGGAAAGCGAAGCAGAAAAGTTAATCTGCGAAGGATGCGGACTCACTTTTGACCAGTTTACAAGACAGGGACGATTCGGGTGTGGCGATTGCTACTCAAGTTTCAGACCACGCCTTGAATCGATCATGCGCAAAATTCATGGTGCTTCTATACATCGAGGCCGTAACCCACAGGTTGCAGAAGGTGTTGTTGAAGATGGCCAGACTCTTCCAATCCAGGAAGAAGAACGAATTTCAGATGAATTGCGTAAAGCGATAGAGATGGAAGATTTCGAACGTGCTGCCGAACTGCGCGACAGGCTTAAAGATCTGCGCCAGACAGTCGAAAGCGAATAGATACAAGAGGGTATGAAAGTTGGGAATTATGTTTGAAGAAATGGCCAAATCGCCCGCAGCCTGGTTATCAGGAAAAGGCAATAATGCCCTGGTGGTACTCTCGACAAGAGTACGTCTGGCTCGAAATGTAGCCGGATGTCGCTTTCCGACCACGGCCGACAGCGAAACAAGAACAAGAGTAATAAACTATTTTGATTCTACTATGACTCGTTCTGAACTCTTATCAAGCGGCCAATATATGAAAGCTTCCGACTTTGATGAGTTGGATCGTGACTTCTTAGTCGAAAGACATTTGATCTCACCAATGTTCTTAAATGGCGATGCCTCAAAAGCGTTGTTGATTGGTGATGAAGAACGTCTCTCGGTTATGGTAAACGAAGAAGATCATTTAAGAATTCAAGCACTCGCCGCCGGACTTGATCCGCAAGGCGCCTTTGAACTCGCTACTCGTTTCGAGAGTGAAATTGGAAAATATATCGAATTCGATTATGATCCTGATTTTGGTTATCTCACCGCCTGTCCTACAAACGCAGGAACCGGCATGAGAGCCTCAGTTCTTATCCATCTGCCGGGTCTTGTTCTGACCAGAGAGATCGATAAAGTCATAACACGAATTACAAGATCAGGGCTGGTGGTAAGAGGATTTTATGGCGAAGGCTCCGATGTGCTCGGAAATCTTTTCCAAATCTCGAACCAAAATACTCTCGGGGTAGCCGAAAAAGATATCCTCGATCATATCTCAAGAATTACCAAAGAGATTATCGAAGAGGAAGCCGGTGCCCGTCAAACATTGCTTGATGATGCTCAAGATATGATCGAAGATAAAATCTGGCGGTCGTACGGTATTCTCAAGAATGCCCGTGTTTTGACCTCCGATGAAGTCATGAATTTGCTGTCCGCCATTAGATTGGGGCACGCCATGAAGTTGATTGACTTCCTTGAATTAGAACTGATAAACGAAATTTTACTATTATCTCAACCAGCCCATTTGCAGAAATATTACGGTCGCGAAATGGACCATACCAAACGCGATTTCGTTCGGGCACAAATGGTTAGAGATAAACTTAGAAATTGTGGCAACGATTCTTAAACGAATAAATTGCTAAAACTGATTTGTAGATTATATTTGTAAATAGAGGAAAGGATAACTCGCAATGAATGAGATGTTTACAGAAGCTGCTCGCAAAGCTATAGAATACGCGCGCGAAGAGGCTTCACGTCTGCGTCATGACTACATAGGTACCGAACATCTCCTCTTGGGTTTGATCAGACTGGGCGAAGGACGGGCTGTCGAGATCATTTCCAATTTAGGACTTGAATTAGAAGACCTCAAGGCTTCGGTCGAAGAGGTTGTGCAACCATCGGGTGGCACCATGACAATGGGCCAGCTTCCACTGACTGCCAGAGCTAAGAAAACGCTCGAAGTATCAGGTCAGGAAGCACGCGCGCTCAAATCTAAAGATATTGATACCGAACATCTGCTTTTAGCCCTTCTCAAAGATGAAGAAGGGGTTGCTTCACAAGTTCTCTCGACCTACGAGATCGACTTCAAAGAAGCCTACGAAGAGCTAAAAAATATCGCGAACGGCAAACCGTCGTCGTTTAAGAAAAAACGCAAAAAATCAAAGACTCCAGCTCTTGATCATTTTGGTCGTGACTTAACCGAACTTGCTCGTAAAGGTAAACTCGATCCGATCATCGGTCGTGACGACGAAATCGAACGAGTATGCCAGGTTCTTTCAAGACGGAAGAAAAACAATCCGGTCCTGATCGGTGAACCGGGTGTTGGCAAAACTGCTATCGCCGAAGGACTCGCTCAAAAAGTTGTCGAAGGTTCTATCCCTCAGACACTCGAAAACAAACGGGTTGTTACCCTCGACATGGCCTCTTTGGTGGCTGGCACAAAGTATCGGGGCCAGTTTGAAGAACGCTTAAAAGCAGTGATGAACGAAATCATCAACGCCGAAGATGTTATTATTTTCATCGATGAATTGCACACAATAGTTGGTGCAGGTGGTGCCGAAGGTTCTTTGGATGCCTCGAATATTTTTAAACCGTCACTATCTCGTGGCGAACTTCGCTGCATCGGCGCAACAACTCTCAACGAATACCGCAAGTATATCGAAAAAGATGGCGCCCTCGAACGACGGTTCCAGACTGTCATGGTCGAACCACCTTCAGAAGAAGATACTATTAAAATTCTCAAGGGTCTTAGGTTTAAGTATGAAGATCATCACAAGCTTAAAATCTCCGATGAAGCAATCGTACAGGCAGTAAAACTGTCCAATAGATATATCTCGGGTAAGTATCAACCCGATAAGGCTATTGATCTGATCGATGAAGCCGGATCAAGAGCACATCTTTCGACTTATACTCGTCCCGATGAGTTTGCTGAGCTTGAGACTAAACTGATCGAACTGCAGACAAGTAAAGAACAGGCAGTCAAAAACCAGGCGTTTGAAACAGCCGCACAACTTCGCGACCAGATCAAAGCCGAAAAAGAAAAACTTGCCAATCTTCAGAAAGAATGGGAAGAACAAAGAGAGAAAGATAAAATAACTCTCACAGGTGATGATGTCGCCCATGTGCTGGCCAAAATCACCGGAATCCCGCTCTTCCGTCTGGAAGAACAGGAATCACAACGCCTTCTCAGAATGGAAGAAGAACTCGAAAAGATGATCGTTGGACAGAGAGAGCCAATTGTGAAGCTCGCCAAATCTATCCGACGTGCTCGGGCCGGACTTGGTGATCCTAGACGTCCTATCGGTGTCTTTATCTTCTTAGGTCCAACCGGTGTTGGTAAAACAGAACTAACCCGCAAACTTGCTCAGTTCCTTTTTGACGACGATGAAGCGTTGATTCGTATCGACATGTCTGAATACATGGAGAAGTTCGCAGTCTCTCGCTTGATCGGTGCCCCTCCGGGGTATGTAGGTTTTGAAGAAGGCGGACAGCTTACCGAAAAAGTAAGACGCAAACCTTATTCGGTTGTACTGCTCGACGAAATCGAAAAAGCTCACCCGGATGTTTTCAATATCCTCCTGCAGCTTTTCGATGACGGTACACTAACCGATTCGTTTGGTCGTAAAGTCGATTTCAAAAATACGATCGTCATTATGACTTCAAACGTTGGTACAAAACGTTTGGGTGAAGGCAAAACTGTCGGCTTCGGTTCTGAAGGCGTTGATAAATCGTACGAAGGAATGAAGCGGATGATTATGGAAGAATTGAAAAAGACTTTCAATCCAGAATTGCTCAACCGTATCGATGAAACTATTATTTTCAAATCTCTGAAGAAAGAGCATATCAAACAGATCGTTGAGATCCTTATTGTTGAGATTGCCAAACAGCTTGCAGAGAAAGGTATTTGTTTCACGCTTGATGAACAGGCGAAAGAGTTCCTGACCGAAAAAGGTTACGACCCGGCTTATGGAGCTCGTCCACTCAAGCGCGCTATGCAAACCTATCTGGAAGATCCGCTCGCCGAAGAAATCCTTCGCGGACAGTATGCAGGCGACTGTGATCTGATAGTTAGTGCCGATGGCGAGAAGCTTACATTTGGTTTTAATAAGTCTCCTCATGATATAGAGAAAGTCTCTCAATAAGAAAGACGGTCCCCAACTAACTGCAATAACCGACCGGACTTAATTGTCTGGTCGGTTTTATTTAGCGTAACTTGCTGTATGGCAATAATTTATGAATTTACTTGCGTGGCAGATGAATTCTCGTATATTCTAAGACTCTGGTTACCAGGATAATTCTGTCTCTCAGGATAATCCTGTGGCGGGATAGTCCCGTTTGGCCGAAGTATAAATTAGAAGAAGAAAAGTTGATCGATAGAGGTTTTTTATGGCACATAAAAAAGGTGTTGGTTCCTCCAAGAATGGTCGCGACTCAAACGGTCAGCGACGTGGAACAAAAGTTTACGGTGGACAGGTTATCACAGCCGGTTCAATAATTGTACGGCAGTGTGGTTCTCCAATCAAACCCGGTCACAATGTTGGCCAGGGTACTGACTACACTCTCTTTGCCAAGATGGATGGAGTAGTTAAATTCGAACGTGTTGGACGCTCCGGCAAACAGGTTTCTGTTTACGCCGTAGATGCGACTGAATAGATTATGTAGGTCATGGTTGCTTGCAACCTGACGCTTGAAAATCTAAACGCCTCTGAGCATAAGCTCAGGGGCGTTTTTTTGTATTGCTGTTAGTCCTCAGGTTGAAGACATGTAACTTGAATTACCCGTGAACGACTCAGAGCTTACCTTGAACAACGTCGCAAAGGAATTGAATTTGTGGTGCTTCTGAAACACCACCATCTTGCATGGCACTTTTTAGCTCTGGCGAGGCCATGAACTTCTCGGCGTTTTCTTTCGTATCCCACTCAAAAAGCAACGTCAGATCATTGGGGTCATCCTTTGTATGCAAGATACGGAAAGACTTCTCGCCCGATGACTTGCGAACGTTCGCAAAGTTATCAAATGCATTTTTCCAATCTTCATAGCTGTTGACCCGATGTTTGACCAATACTTGTGACATACAAGCTCCTTCCAGGGCATCTCGATTTAATTAGTAATTTCGATTGCCACATAAGATTAAACGCAATCGTGGATATTTGACATCCATAAATTATTATATATACAAAACAGCTTCAATGAGAGCAAAGCTCTCCCGTTTACAGCATTGCATAATAATTGTAGATATAGGTTAATAGCCCCGCGCTTCCCGACATCTTACAAAATCTAAACGTCTCATATCTCAATTCGAACCATCAAATGATAATTCAAATGGATTGTTCTCTATAAAATACAGCACCATAATAATATCAAACACAAGCCCCACAGCACCGGCTTTCCATTTGTTTCCACGCCTTTCCCCAACACGGGCAAGCTTGATATCATCAAATGCAAATTGGAACAGTCCAGAATCATTTACTACCCCCAGCATAGAATTGATCGGCAATGTTTTTTCAAGAGCGAGTCGGCGCAATAGATCGGGATTATACTCCTTACCCGATGTAGAAGACATTTTAGATATTCGATTCAGAGGAAGGTTTCTTATTCGTCCATCCAACAGACGACATTCTATCGGCACTTTAGGTCCGAGAGTAGGTATAGGTACCGAACCATACTTAAATTTCTTTTTATAAAGATTGAATCCTGAAAACTTACCTCTCACTTCAAGCGGGTCATTGGTCAATTCAACAATAAGAGTTTCATTTGGGATGGGAATCGAACCGCTACTGTCGGCGTTGATTAGTTTCCCTAAGTAGATAGAATCTGGTAATGGATATAAATCATCGAATTTCCCTTGAGTTGAATCCCCGGCTTTATCAAAGACCACAATTTTCTTGCCCGGTTTCAATTGTGACAATTTCAGATAATCGTTCCCCTTCACTTCTTGAGATCTTTTCTCATTGATCGCAGCAATCCCAAAAAGTGTAACCGAACAGCCAGTAACCTGAGTTAATAATATAGCCACCAAAGCAGCTTCCAATAAGTAACGACAAATTTTTCGCATATCATCTCTCCTGTTTATAAAGAGTAATTGCAACCCAAATGCCAATACTGACAATTACGCATATCGTTGTACGAATATAGCTTAGCCTAAGCGTGACGCTTCCAGATGTGGATAGTAGCTATACAGTCTCGTTAATTTTTGAAAAAATCTTATCATAAATAAAGAATTCGCACAGGTTGATGTGACCTCTGCGAATTCATAATTTTAATCGCAATAAACAAGGAGTATTGCACTCCTTAAAAATATTTCAGAACCTACTTAGCGTTCTTTTTCTCTTTTTTCAGCTTCCGCTTTTCCTTCGGGGAATGCTTCGGTGCCTTCTTGGTTTCTTTATTCCCCTTATCTTGTTTTCCTTTGTCACCCATAATAAACACTCCATGCTTAGAATTAACTGCTCTGTTTAGCTAAAAATATAATAAGAATATCAACTTATCGCCACAAAAATTAAACTGGCGTCAGACACAGCTTGACTGCTATGATACATACAGTAAATGTCATTACAACACCAATACTCATAGGTTATTTATGAATAAGACACGAATTTTGATTATCACCCTCGCACTCTGTTGGATAGCAATAGCGACATTCGTTTCTGCAGATTCGATAGCCGTCTCTGGAATAACTGTAGATTCGATCATACAAGATTCGGTCGAAGTCGCCTCCCTTACTACAACTGATGAAATTCCTGCAAGTAGTGCTCTCTATCCGATGTCGGCCGAGCGCAAGGCGAAGATGGCGTCATATTCGAGTTTCAAATCGATGTGGCGGTTTGTTGAATTTTTCTTAGGACTTGCGACATTGTCAATTTTGCTTTTCACCGGTTTGTCGGCACGTTTCCGCAATTGGGCAAAGAAGCTCGGACCCAAATTCTTTGTGCTCTGGGGAATGGTGGCGTTGATTCTTCTTGCCGATTACATCTTGAATCTTCCGTTTCATATTTACAGGTCGTTTATCGTTGAAAATGATTACGGTTTTATGAATCAAACATTCATCGAATGGTTCTCCGAAGATTTACTCGGGCTGGCGCTTGGTCTTATTTTCGCTGTTATCCCCGCGTGGTTTTTGTACGATCTTATTAACAAGACACGCAAATGGTGGTTATACTTTTCGCTCGGATCAATTCCGTTTGTTGTTCTGCTGATTGTACTTGTGCCTGTGTTCATTATGCCGATGTTCAACAAGTTTGAACCACTTGAAGATAAAGTCCTCGAACAAAAACTTCTGACGCTCGCTGAATCAGTCGGGATAGAAAACCCTGATCTGTTCCAGGTGAACGCATCAAAACAAACAACCAAAGTGAACGCCTATGTCACCGGGATGTTTGGAAGTAAACGAATCGTTCTGACCGATAACATAATTCATAATTTCACGCACGAAGAGATCGAGTTTGTGATGGGGCATGAGATGGGTCACTATGTCATGAACCATATGTGGCATGGGTTGGCGATGGCTATAGCGTTTCTCATGTTCTGTTTTTGGATAACAAGTCGGACGATTGGTGGTGTTATCACAAAATTCAAAGCACGATTCAAATTTGAATCGCTTGGTGATATTGCGTCGTTGCCATTGATTTTGATTTTTATATCGGTGCTTTCATTTATCGGTCAACCGATCACGAACGGTTTCTCACGATACAACGAACATCAATCAGATGTTTATGGAATGGAAGTTACAACTGTTTCGGGTGAGGCGGCCGCAACTGCCTTTGATAAGCTTTCGGTTTTCAATCTATCTGATCCTGACCCGGGTGATCTTGCGGAGTTTTGGTTTTATAGTCATCCAATGATCAAGAAACGAATCGAGTTTGTCCGCTCGTATCGGCGGTAGATTACAAAAAGCCCTTATCTATAGTGGTTTATTTTACTATCATGGACCACTAAGCGACAAGGTAAAGCTTTACCTAACAAGCATTAACGTCAGGATTGGCTTTGCACGTGCAAAAAAAGGTGCGTTGTAG
>JAUVAR010000250.1 GCA_030591625.1 Candidatus Zixiibacteriota bacterium | reverse complement strand
ATCAGGAAACATGATGGCTAATATTCTTGTAAAAACATCACAGCGCAACTACCGCATAAATGTCGGTATGAAGAGCATGACTATCTTAAAACAACAATTGTCCAGGCATAATAAAGATGGTCGTATATTCCTGCTCTTTGATGCTAACTTCTATGCCCTTCATGGGGTGAAATTATCCAAAAGTATTAGAAGAACAAAACGATCAGTTGCCGAAATGATTGTCCCATCAGGGGAAAAATATAAACGTGAATTTCTCCTCGCTTCAATTTATGACTTTTTGCTGAGCGAACGTATTTCCAGACCTGACCTGATTGTTGCCTGTGGCGGTGGTGTAACTACAGATATAGTCGGCTATGCAGCATCAACAATATTGCGCGGTGTCGAGTGGGGAGTTGTCTCAACAACTCTGCTTGGGATGGTCGATGCCTCAATTGGCGGAAAAACCGGCATGAATCACATGCGAGGGAAAAACCTTATCGGAGCGTTCTGGCAACCGAATTTTGTTCATTCTGACATGATCTATCTGGCGACTCTTCCGGAACGTGAATTTACGTCCGGATTAGGCGAGGTTTTAAAATATGCCGGATTGGCAGGATCAAAAATATCAAAGCCACTTGATGAATATTTCTCAAAAGGGAAGACCTATAATTGGAAGTTACTTACTAAGTTAGTAGAATTATCGGCTGGATATAAGGCTAAGATCGTTTCCAAAGATGAACGTGAAGCTGGTATTCGAATTTGGCTTAATTATGGCCACACAGTTGGTCATGCTATTGAAAAGTCTTTTGGTTACGGTAAACTTCTGCATGGTGAAGCGGTAATTCTGGGTATTGTAGCGGCTCTTGAACTCGGGAAAGTGATAGGTTTACGTCAATCGGCATCATTAGACAGCTATCATCGTATGGCAACTTCAATGCTTTCGCTAATTCCCCGGAAAAAGCTTAAAATTGAGGCTATTTGTGATGCGATCACACTGGATAAGAAGCGCTCGGGTGCCGATCTAAAGTATGTCTTGCTTGAACGACCCGGAAAGCCGTTTATTGCAGATAAGTTGGATCGCGGAGCGATCGAGCAGGCAGTTAATCAGATGCTTGAATTATATTGAGTTCACGGAGGAACTGATGTCGGTCATACTGGTCGTAAATGGGCCAAATTTAAATCTTCTTGGAAAACGAGAGCCAGAGACGTATGGAGATAAAACTCTGGGCGATCTTCAGGAATATCTCCGTGAAGCTGCATCTGATTCGGTAGAACTGATCTTCTTTCAATCAAATATTGAAGGAGAGATGATCGACTTTATTCAAAAGAACTCCGAAAAAGCAGATGGTTTGATTATTAATCCCGGCGCTTATACTCATTACAGTTACGCTATTAGAGATGCAATTTCTGCTACTGATATAGATACTATAGAAGTTCATATTTCCAATATTCACCGGCGTGAAGAATTTCGTCAGCGTTCTGTCATAGCTCCTGTTTGCCGAGGGCAGATTTCTGGTCTTGGGTTTGGAAGTTATATTGCAGCACTTAATTACTTTTTAGACAAGAGGTCTTAGTACGGATGCGAACCTTTCTTTATATTTCGATAGTTGTTTTAGTCGTTCTTATTAGTGGACTAATCTCGTGTGACGAACCGACTAATAAAACAAACTCAAAATCCGAGTTCTCTGAACTTCTACCAGATCAAATTGCGTCGTTAGAGAATCGCCTTGCGGTTGAGGCTTTCAAATTTCTATCAAACGAAGGCCCGGACTCTCTCAATTATTATCGAAGCCTGTATAATTATATGATGTCGGACCGACAGATCTTCAACGGTTTGCGTGAAAAACTAAGAGTTGCTTCCGACAACAGTGAAACCAGACGCAAACAAGAATTGTTGTTTGGCCGATTACTCAAAGGGTTGATTGAATCGGACAAGAAAGTTGAATCGGTTCGTGACTCTCTGGTGCTCTTCATGTCAAATGAAAAGTTAAAATTTGAGGGAGAAACTGTAAGTGCACAGGAAGTCGCTTCCCGTCTATTTTATGATCGAGATCGGACCCAACGCGAACTTGCATATCGTTCACTTTCTGCTCGTGGCGACTCAACCGCAGATTCTTTCTCAAGACTATTTCGTCTTCGCAATCAGGCAGCCAAACGATTAGGCTATAATGACTTTTTTACAATGAGCCTCAATGCGAATCAGTATTCGGTTGATGAATTCCAAACGATAATTGATGAACTTGTTGCAGGTACATTAGAGGAATGGGTTTCATTTACAGATGGAATTCGCCGAAGCAATGCAACTGCAGATATTGAAATATGGGATATACCTTTTGAGTATTCAAAAATTATGCCTTCAATAGATCAGTTCTTTCCTGCCGATTCACAGTTTGATTATGTTCAGAAGGGTTTTATCGGGATAGGTTTTGATCTTCAGGCGTTGCCAATATATGTGGTTGACCAGAGTGATATTTCTGCGCCATCATTTTCTGCAACTCTTGGTGCATCTGCTCCGTTTGATCAACGAGTAATATTCATGTCTGGGTCAGGACTAAAAGCTTTGACAAATCTGGCCGGACAAATTGGTGAGGCTGTTCACGCGACCCATATCAATCAGAAGGATAGATTCTTTCGTTCAATCCGAGAAGATGTATGGACTCGTTCAATGGAACAACTGATAGTTGATCTTACTGATAGTCCTGAATGGCTGACACTATATGCCGAAGTTCCGGAAGAAAGAGCTAAGGAATATGCCAAAGCATCTCGGTTGAGAGAGCTCTCTGATCTGAGGCTAACATTGGTGCGACTTCAATTCGAATATGAAGCATATCAAAATCCGAACCGTGATCTGAATAAGCTATATTGGGATCTATTCGAAGATTATATGTTGTTGCCCCGACATGATGAACTTAGTCCGTGGGCTGCAACTGCAGAATATGTTACTACTCCGGCCGAATCATATACTCATCTGGTCGCAAAAATCGTATCTGCTCAGACGATTGAATATCTCAGGTCGGTCCAGGGAAGTCTAATCGATAATCATGAAACGAGAGCTTTCTTGATTCAGAATTATTATCGCTTTGGAAGTCGTTTCTCATGGGCTGATCTTGTTGAGCGAGGCACAGGTGAAGAGCTCTCTGCCGATCACCTTATCGCAAGACTAACAAATAAATAGAATCTGCAATAACTCAAGCTTTCTACTTGGTTGCCTTCAATTAGTCAATTACTATTAGCGACTAAGAACCTACCCGCCAAGTCGGGGTGGACAACTGTTACCGGGTAAGCTATGAGTAAGACAGGAATAATTAACAGAGACGCAGTCATATCAGGACCAATTGTCCGCACAGTAATATCTCTTGCTGTACCTGTAATGCTTGGTATGTTCATGGAGTTTGCTCTTTCTGTGACAGACTTCTTCTGGGTTGGTAAGCTGGGAGCTTCGGCACAGGATGCAGTAGCATCTTCGATGGTCGTTATCTGGACTGTTTTTGCATCAATCTCTTTAATCTCTATAGGTCTTACAGCTTTAGTGTCGCGGCATATTGGGGCTGGTGAGCCAGAGAAAGCGTCATATTATACGCATCAGGGTTTGGCCATGGCTGTAGTGATCGGGCTCACCGTTTCAGCGATCGGTTTTCCGTTGGCATCAGTAGTCTTAGAATTTATGGGAGCAGGCGAGCAAACTCTGGGACACGCCGTTCCGTATCTTAGAATATTTCTAATTTCGGCAGTTCTTTTTGCACTTGCAGAAACTTCTTATGCAGCTTTTCGGGCTGCCGGAGATACTAAAACTCCGACAATAATTGCAACTGGTGCCGTTGTTCTAAATATGATTCTTGATCCAATTTTGATATTTGGGTGGGGACCGATTCCTGCTTTTGGAGTACCTGGTGCCAGTGCTGCCTCAACCATTTCTATCTTTCTTGCAATGATCGCTGTGCTAATCCGCCTCAAGCAGGGCAAGGCAGGATTTGAAATTAAAGCATTTACGAAGATTCGCCCGAAATTAGAAAGCATGAGACGTATTGCCAGAATAGGCCTACCAATTAGTTCACAGCAGATTGTATTTGTACTCGTTTATTGGTTTTTGATAAAGATTGTTCATCTTTTTGGTGAATCGGCAGGAGCGGCAATGGGTATCGGAAATAGAATGGAATCATTTTCATACTTACTGAGTTACGGGATTTCTTTGGCTGCTTCAACTATGGTTGGTCAAAACCT